>NZ_MPPC01000025.1:0-247279 GCF_001896635.1 Aminobacterium sp. EBM-42 | reverse complement strand
GTTGCTTTCCACAGGGGTTATTTGAGATTGCATAAGAGACATTTTTACCATGACGGCGCCCGGACTCTGTCCACAGGTAGTTACAATAACAGGAGGTTCAACGGTGGGCATTTCCGCTGCTATTAAAGCCCCAGCAATAGCAAAAAACATAGCGACAAGACATAGTATCGTCATATATAGGACTCTTTTAGGGGGTATTTTCATGAAATTCTCCCTCCTCTGGTTATTTTTTCTTGTTGTTATTATATGCGGATATTAACTGCCAGTTGAGGTCCCACCATGCTTTCTCTGCTTTTTTCATACAGCTTTGCGTATACTCTGTTACATACTTTTGAGCTGCAGCAGGGTCATTTTTAGCGAGGTCAAGGGCTTTCTCATCAATATCAGCCAGCTCCTTGAAAAAAGCTTCTTCAAGAGGCGTTCTGACCTTCACCAGATCTTGTATGGCTTCCTGATAACGATGGTTAACGAGATCATCGGCTAGTATAAAAGCCCATTGGGCAGAACCGAGACTAAAAGCATTACGGTCAAAAACACGCCAGCTCCCAAGGGTTTCTAAAACCCCCGAATAGATTGGGACATAACAGGTAGTATGAGGGTTGTCGTATCCAAACCAGAGCACAGTTCGAACAGGAGCCGGATAACCAGAACGAGCCTAAGAAACAAAACTGTAGGCACAGTCCCATTTTGCTACAGGGCGATTGTATGGAATCTTCAGGAGAGTGCGAAGGTTTTTAGTAACAAAGGGAGTGGCAAGGGGGCTTTTGACCATCTTATCGCCTTCCGGTACCAACCAGGCTGCTTCGGCTGACATGTCAAAGGGTGTCCCTTCCATATGACTTCGTAAAAATGTCATTACATCTTGAACAGATAATTTTTTCTGGGGTTTTATGGCGAAGGGATATGACATGGTTTCTGCGTAGGGATCCCATTCCCGGGTCGGGTCGAGTTGACTGTATATGGTGTAGAGACGGTTGCGGATCCACATGGAGGAAAGGGACCAATCATCGTTTCCGGTGAGGGGAGAGTAGGCCAGCTGCCAGATAAAGGGTTTTCCGCTCGCTGGATCGTACCATCCGAGATCAATGGCTGGCTGCATGTAATCCTTAGAGGCCATAAAGTTCGCCGTATCATTGATGTCCACTTCTCGGATGCGGCTCATGTTGGGAACGACAACGACACAATCATCGGGAACTCTTTGAGCAACCCATACTGCCCCGGGCTTCCCGCTCTCTGGTGTCCACATCATTCCCGAGCTTCGAATCTCAAAGATCCATGCCTCTTCAGAATCTGTAATTGTAAGGCATTCTCCCTCACTTCCGCAGGAAGGAAGGAAACCATATTTTTCCCCTAATTCGCCGATGACCTTAATTGCCTCTCGAGCTGTTTTTGCCCTTTGCAGGGCGAAAACTTCAAGCTGTTCAATAGTCATAATAGCTTTAGCATCGGGGCGGAATGTCTTTAATTCATCCTTTTGTCCAATGGTTGTCTCTCCAATGGCGACTCCATGTTCATTCATAAAGGGGTACCCTACGTGGAAGTATGTATAAGTTTCTTCAACTTGTGGTATTTCACCGATTTTTTTGGGCTCGTAGTCTTCTTCCATAATAATGTTCCAAAACACGTCAGCTTTAGTTCCCGCTGGGTGTTTTTTGCCAGGAATTGTGCGAACCCTTGCATCGTAAAAAGCACCGTCAGCTGTATGACAGGTCATAACGGAGCCGTCTGCGGAAGCATTTTTGCCCACAACAATATCTGTGCAACTCTGGGCGGGAAAAGAAGCAACCACAAGGATAAAAATGGAGAAAAGTACCCATTTTGACCACTTTCTGAAACTCATCACTATTCATCTCCTCTCTTATTTGGGGACATAGGAGGTATATAAGAGCGGATTTGGTGAGAATTACGATATGATTTTTAGAAGAGGATGTTAATTAGGTTAAATTAACATTGATTTTAGTGCTCTTTATTATACACCAATCCAAATTTTTTGGGCAGATATGATATAATATACGTGTATTTTAATTTTCAAAAATTCCTTTAGAAAGAGATCAGGCAACAGTGTATAAGTGTTGGCCTGTTCTTTTTTTGCGCTTTATTGCTTGGGGAAGAGTATGTATAATATCGCTATGTGATAAAACCAGAGGAGGATAATTCTCTTTATGGAGAGCAAAAATAAGCAGACCAAAAGAGACGCTACAAGAGAAGAGCTTGCCACCTACATGGGGAAAGTTCGTGATCTCATCCAGGAGGGCCAGACCAAGGGATTTGTGACTCAGAAAGATATTGAGAAATTTATTCCTGTTGAGTTCTGGAGTGCGGATGTTCTTGAAGACGTTGTTTCAAACCTTATGGAAATGGGAATTGAAGTGACCGAAGAAGAGGGCAAGGAAAGAGCTCAGCACATTGCGGAGGAAGAAGCTCTTGCTCAGCCTGCCGATGGAGAAATCGGGAAGCTGGATGATATTCCTTTGACAGACCCTGTCCGTATGTACTTAAGAGAGATCGGGAAGGTGCCCCTTCTTGAGCCGGCACAGGAAGTGGAGCTTGCAAAGCGAGTGGAGGCAGGGGAAGAAGAGGCGAAGCAACAAATAATAGATGCCAATCTTCGCCTGGTGGTAAGTATTGCCAAAAAATATATAGGACGGGGAATGCTGTTCCTTGATTTGATCCAGGAAGGAAATTTAGGTCTTATCCGGGCTGTTGAGAAATTTGATTATAGAAAGGGCTTTAAATTTAGCACCTATGCTACATGGTGGATTCGCCAGGCCATAACCAGAGCAATTGCGGACCAGGCCAGAACGATCCGAGTACCTGTCCACATGGTGGAAACTATTAATAAAATGGTGAGGGTGTCGAGGCAGCTTGTTCAAAAACTTGGTCGAGAACCTACAGATGAAGAAATTGCGGCAGAAATGGAAATAGAACCGTCTAAAGTAGAGGAGATCAGGCGTATCGCCCAGTTGCCAGTGTCACTTGAAACTCCAATAGGTGAAGAGGAAGACAGCCAGCTTGGGGATTTTATTGAAGACAGGGATTTGCCTAGCCCGGAAGAAGCGGCAGCAAGTCATTTGTTGCATGAGCAGATAGACGAAATGCTTGAGGCCCTTTCAGAGAGGGAACGGGAAGTTCTCCAGTATCGCTTTGGCTTAGAAGATGGCCGTTCCTATACTCTTGAAGAGGTGGGCAAGCGTTTCGGCGTTACACGGGAACGGATTCGCCAAATAGAAGCAAAAGCTTTGCGAAAACTGCGACATCCTAGCCGTAGTAAAAAATTAAGAGATTTTCTTGATTGATAGTTATTAAGTCGCACTTAAGGACGCGCCTTGAAGGCGCGTCTTTTTTGAGCATTTATGCCAAGGAGGGAATATAAGTGGTTATTGGTAAACTTTTCGAAGCTCTCATGGTGGTTTGTTTTGGACTTGCATGGCCAGCATCTATTTATAAGTCATGGAAATCCAGAAGTACTGGTGGTAAAAGTCTGTCTTTTTTAATTATCATTTTAATAGGGTATGCTGCAGGGATTCTTCATGTTATCCTAGACTATGATGGGTTCAACTGGATTATTATTTTATACGGCATGAATGCTATTATGGTGGGAATCGATACATGTTTGTATTTCAGGAACAAAAGGCTTGAAACTCGATAATATAAAGATAAGCAGAGGTGCTTTATGATTGAGTTAGAGCAGAAACTTTCGCAAAAAGAATTGATGCTTCTTGTTGGGGAAGGTTTGGAAAAAGATCCAGCTCTGGAGCGCGTTCTTTTAGAGCGGGATTATTCTATGATCGCTGTTTCTAATCTCGAAGATGCTTCGATAGTGATAAAGCGAAAACCTCCCTTTATAACGTTCGTAAAGCTCTCCCTTGTTACAGACCAGAAAAAATTAGCCCTACTCAAGGGCCCTGAGGATTTTTTCTTCGGAAGAGTTGTTTTCATCGTAGATCTCTTTAGTGATGAGGCCTATCTTTTGGCGCGGGAGATCAAAAGCAGCATTTTTATCTTCCCTCCTTTCGATGGCGAAAAATTACGCTTGCTTTTGAGCACATTGCATCCTGAGAATAAAAACCCCCCGCCTGTCCCTCGCAAAAGCACTCTTAAGAAAAATACTGGTGATATCATACCTATAACACAATGGACACAGGATCTTTCCGCACAAAAGAAGTTTTTAGAAGAAAACATCCCTTTGAAGGCAGAAAAGGATGTACAGGCCTTTTTACTTGAAAACCACCGTCTTCTCCATGCATGCACAGCTCTTACACGTGTTTTAGAGGCAGATAGGAGCACTCTTGACTTCTTTTGCGTTTCGTCCCCGGAGGCTCTTCAGGTTGTTTTTCAAGACTCTTTTTCCAGTAAAAATGCCCATTTTTTTGCGACCCAGTGTGAGGCTCTCTTTGAAGAGAAGAGTTTTTTTCAAAAAAAGATTTTGCTTAACCTCACCGGTAGATCTACCGAATCCCAAATTCTTGTAAGATGGTCAATACCTTTCGATTCAACAGATTACTCGACTGTCCATGTAGTGGCTCTTGATATTTCCACCATTTGTCAAAATCTTAGAGAATTGGAACTTCAGAAGGGAAAATTTGAGAAAATTTTTCAAAGTTCCCCTGCCGGAATAGTCATTTCGGATCCCTCGCTGAAAACCCTTGAGGTAAACAACGCTTTTGTAAAAATGTTTGGGTTTGCCTCTAAAGATGAAGTTATGGGACAATTTCTTGGGGATCTCGTTATACCGCCTAAATATCACGCTCAGTTTCTTTCCATATGTCGAATGGCCCTTGATGGAAAAAGGGTTTTTATAGAAACCCAGCGTCGTCGAAAAGATGGCCGGATAATCGATGTTTTTTTAAATAGCTCCCCTTTGGAAATGCCTGGCGGCATTGCTGCTATCTGCTTTCTCTATATCGATATTTCTGAGAGAAAAAGGGAAGAGATGCTTTTAAAACGAAAACTGAAAATAGAGCAGATGGTTTCTGAAATTTCGGCGGATATTTTGAATTACCCCTCGCTAGAGAGTGCTTTGAGGGGTGCTCTTCCTAAAATGGCGTCATATATCGCAGCTGACCGCGTGAGCCACGTGATTGTGAGGAAAGGGGTCATGCGTTACTCATCAGAATGGTGCCGCCACAATGTTCCCTCTTTAAAAGCTTTGTATGAAGGTGAACGGGAAGCTTTGCCTCT
This sequence comes from Aminobacterium sp. EBM-42, assembly GCF_001896635.1. Taxonomy (NCBI): domain Bacteria; kingdom Thermotogati; phylum Synergistota; class Synergistia; order Synergistales; family Aminobacteriaceae; genus Aminobacterium; species Aminobacterium sp. EBM-42. Next base: position 242,098 of record NZ_MPPC01000025.1, on the reverse strand, counting down.
TCAGAAGGATCCCTGGTTCTGCGCAAATCTTGAAACCGGAGACACTTTTAATATAGAATTTGATGAAAAAGCTGGACTAGCAGAAGAAGCCATGGCCATACAAAACTTTATGAGCCGGCATAAAATAGGCTCCTTTCTAGTGATCCCTTACCGTTTTAGGGGAGAGGTGGATGGTTTTATAGTTTTTGAAAAAATTAAAAGTTCTTTCAATTGGACTAATGAGGAAATAGGCCTTTTCAACCTTTTTTCAGAGATGCTCTCCAGCCTTAAGGATAGAGATGCGGCCTACGAAATGCTTCGTCAGGATAGAGAAAAGTATCGCCTTCTTTTTTGGCAGATCAGTGAGCCTTTTATGGTCTTTGACATCATATACGACGAGTTTGGAACCCCATCTGACGTGCGCTTTGTGGAGTTAAATGAACAGGCTAAACGTTTTTTAAAAAAGCATGGATATGATGAAGTGCTGGGCCGCTCTTTTCTTGAGATCTTTCCAGGGGCCGAGAGTGTTTTCAAAGAGAAATTGAATGATGTCATAGCGAAGGAAGAACCCCAAACTTTAAGCTTTTACAATGATCTTTTTAATTGTTCCATGACTATTAGTTATTTCGTTCCCCATAAGGAACAACTCGTTCTTCTTGTTTCTCACACGATGAAAGAGTCATAAAAGGAGGAATAAAAGTGATCATTTGCAAAGATAGGCAACAGAAGCTGAAGAAAGACAATCCTGCTGGAGGTACAGGTTCTCTCCATTGTTTGTATGCTATCCCCAAGGGAGAAGGTTTTTCTGGAAGCTCCTTTTCTATGATTGGAACCATGACCCTTGAACCGGGGGCTTCCATTGGAGCCCATCTGCATGAAAATGACGAGGAGTGCTTCGTTATTTTGTCAGGGGAAGGACTTTACGAAGAAAATGACGGGACATTGCATAAAGTTTGCGCTGGGGACGTGACCCTGACCTTCCGTGGTGAGAGACACGGCTTGAGCAATACAGGTAAAGAGCCCCTTGTTTTTATCGCTATGATCGTTCAATAAGGGAGTAAAAAAGGAGAATCCATTCATGGATTCTCCTATATCCTGCAATTCTATGTGTAATAGACAGGTTCCAGTTTTACTGGGAAATGGCGTTTACCGGGCAGACTGAAACGCAGCTTCCGCACTCAATGCAGGTATCGGCATCAACTTCTGCTTTGCCATCTACCATAGATATAGCTTCCACAGGGCAAGCACCTACACAGGTTTCGCATCCAACGCATGCATCTTTATCAACGACTGCTTTTGCCATTATGTATACCCCCTCTGTTAATTGATATTAGCTTCACAGAGCGGATTATATAATACTTTAATAACGGAGGCAACTCGAAGGCCCTTATGACCAGAAAATAGCAGGTGGATATTCTGGCTTGGGGTCTCGGGTGAGAAGATTCTCAAGTTCCTCCTTCGGAGAAGTACCCTCGTATAATAGTCGATACACAGAGTCGGCTATAGGGAGTTCAACGTCGTACTCACGAGCCAGATGCACTATGGCCCGAACAGTAAAAGCACCCTCGGCAACCTGTCCAAGTATCTTTTTGGCTTCTTCCAGGTTCTTGCCTTCTCCAAGCAGTTTCCCCAGCCTGAAGTTTCTGGAGTGAAAACTATAGCAGGTAACAACCAGATCCCCAACGCCAGCAAGACCTGCCAGTGTGAGGGGATGGGCTCCCATTTTTGCTCCAAGTCTCATGATTTCAGCAAGCCCTCGGCTTACAAGGGCCGCTGTAGCATTATCCCCGAGGTTCATTGCTTTAGCAATTCCAGAAGCAATGGCTATAATGTTTTTTACGGCTCCTCCTATTTCTACACCGGCTACATCGTTGCCAGTATAGACCCTGAACCGCGGCGAATTAAAGAGCCTCTGCCAGTATTGGCAGGTTTCAAAAGAAGATGAAGCCACAATCGTTGCGGTGGGGAAGCCTCTGACAACTTCTTCTGCGTGGCTTGGACCTGAAAGGACGGCGTAGAATGTATCTGGGAAAAAATCCTTTGAAATCTGGCTAATACACTTCAATGTTTCAATTTCAATCCCTTTAGCTACATTGCAAAGGGATATAGGGGGGGTAAATTCTTGCAAAGAGGTGAAAAGAGTGCGAATTGCCTGGGTAGGTACGGCAACAACCCAATTTTTAGAATATGTCGCAGCTTCATCTAATTGCCACGTTGCATAAATACCAGCGGCCAGGGGTATGTCTTTTAAATAATCAGGGTTCATTCTTTTTGAGTTGATGAATTCAGCTTGTTCTTGCCGACGGCACCAGAGGCAGACCTGATGCCCATTGCTGGCCAGAACATGGGCCAGGGCAGTTCCCCAGCTTCCGGCGCCGAAAACAGAAAGAGTTGTCATGTTGCATTCCTCCTTTTAAAATATAAACAAAAATCATATTCTCTAATTACCTTTTTCATTTAATGTTACAATGATAAATAAAAATACTACCTTGGAGGTAGTCTCTTGAAAGATTGGTTAGGCAGTATTCTTTTCCTCCTTGTTTCAGCCGCTGGATTTTTCTTTGGTAAGGGACTAGGCTGCGGAATCTATCTTTTCCCAGCGACCCTCCTTGTGTTTCTTCTCGCTTTTTCCATATATGGAACAAAAAGAGCGAACGGAATTATGCTTTTATTTGTTTCAGTTTTAGTCCCCGCCCATATTATTTTTTTTCATTTCCCCCTGAGGATAGCTCTTCCATTATATGTCATGATCTTTGCTGTGTACTGTCTTTCGGAATTCCTTCGGCGCCAATCCGCAAAAGAAATGGCGGTCTTCCTTGACTACATTAAGCAGGCTGGCTCTGCCTCAACAATAGAAAAGGTGTGTGTTCCGGCATTGGATCTTATCAAGCGCCTCATGCCGGATAGCGCTCCTGCCGTTGCCCTTTATGACAAAAAAAGAAATCTTTTTCAGATATTAAGCGCTCACGATGAATATACGGGAGAAGGAGTGAGTCCTGACGGAACAGTTCCATTCGAGAACCATGTCTATTCGAGGGTTTTTGTTTCGGGAAAGCCTCTGATCGTAGATGATATTCGATCTCACCCTCCTTACGTAGAAGGGACGCCTGGCGCCCGATCCGGTTTGGTGGTTCCTATCGTCTGGAGAGATCAGAAAAGCGGAGTGATTGTTGTTGAATCGAGGAAACTGGCCCGGTTTTCATCCACAGATCTTCGTGGTCTTCAGTTTTTTGCAGTAATTTTAGGTGAAATTTTAACCCATTTGCAGGTGGAACAGAAATTGGAAGCCAATGTCGCAGAGCTGAAACGGACCAATGAGGCTTTCAGTTCTACACAGAAAGCCCTTTCCAATGCTCTTGACGTGTCGCGGGAACAGAAAGCAAACCTGGAGGTTTTGCTTAAAAAGTTTAGAGACCTTTTTGATATTGTGCAGGGGATGTCCCTTTGTCGTTCCGCGGAAGAGCTTTTCTCCCTTGTATCCTGGCAGCTTTCCCAGAGGCTTGGGTATAAAAACGTATACGTTTTTTCTAGAGAGAGTTTTTCGAAGGAAATAACGCTGCAGACATGGGTGGGAAAACTTCCCGAAGAATTAAAGGATTTGAAAGGACTAGAAAAGGGTATATTGCTTCATGTTCTCGAAACAGGGGAACCTTATCTTGCGACAGATGTTTCAAAGGACTCTCTCTATTTGAATCTTGACAGTGATGTGCGTTGCCAGTTGATAGTTCCTGTTATTTCAAGTAACGGCTTGTGGGGAGCCGTAGCCGTAGATGATGATGTGATAGGCGGCATAACCAATCAGGATCAGGAGCTTTTGGGAGTTATAGCGGCACATATGGCACTTGAGCTTGAAAACAAAGAATCCTTCGCCCGTCTTAACGTGGAAGTGAACCGCCTCAGGACCCTTCTTGACATCGTACAATCTTTTTCAGTAGAGAGGGCCGATTTTGAACAGGTGGCACCCCATGTAGTGCAGATGTTGACATCAGTTTTCAATTATGAAAAAATATCCATTTTTAGAGTGGAGAAGAAAGAAGACGCATCTTTTTTCCTCAGGGCCCTGGCTTCCAACTTTGTAAGTATGGCAGATCTGGACGAGTACTCGCAGAAACTATACGAGAATGGCGGCGGGCTTGTGATCAGGTGCGCTGAAAGGGGAGAGATCATTAATACGCCCAACCTGGCGGCTTCTTCCTATTATGTAAACCTTTCTTCAAAGAGCACCACTTCTCAGCTGGATATTCCGATTCTTTTCGGCGGGGAGGTTTTCGCCGTCATTTCTATGGAAAAAAATAGCCCCTTTGTTAAAAGTGACGAAGGTTTCTTCATGATCCTCTCAAAGCATCTTGCTGCCCTTGTGGCAGTACAGACGGCCATAGAAGAAACGAAAAGAAAAGCCCTTATCGATGATTTGACCCAGCTCTGGAACAGGCGGTTTCTTTCCATGCGTATAGCGGAAGAGCAATCTCGCCACGAACGTTTCGGGGATCCTGCCAGTATGGTTATGATAGATATGGCTAATTTTAAACTGATTAACGATACCTATGGACACCTTGTCGGAGACAAGGTGTTGAAGTCATTTGCCTCTCTTTTAAGTGAGTGTGTGAGGGCTGGCGACATAGCTGGCCGGTTTGGCGGCGATGAATTCCTTTTGATACTGCCGGGGACTGTTCAGAAGCAGGCTTTTCATCTTGTTAAGCGGTTGCAAAGCAGTCTTGAAGCTCTTCATGTGGAAGGAGTGCTCCATAATATTTCAGCTGATTTTGGAGTGGCCACTGTTCCGGAAGACGCGTCTTCTCTTCATGAAGCTTTGAAGATTGCTGACGATAGGATGTACCAGAGTAAAGTAGAAAGAAGACGGCGGCAGGAAGAAAACAAAGGAACTTAGCGTGGCTAGACTCCTTTAAGAGCGGCTCTTCACCATGGCGCAGAAAATAAGGCGCATTGAAGGATCAAGTAAAAAGCCCCCCTCAGATCTTTATTTCTGAGGAGGGCTTCCTTTTGTATTTTTAGCTTGCTTTTTTTGTGGATTTTCTTCGTTCCTGATAATCAAGAACAGCTTTTCTCATTCTTACAGATTGGGGTGTTACTTCCACTAGCTCTTCTTCTGCAATCCACTCCATTGCTTTCTCAAGGGACATTTTACGAGGGACATCCAGCTTGGTTGTCAAGTCTTTTGTCGCTGAGCGGTGGTTCGTAGCCTGCTTCTTTTTAGTTGGGTTGCAGGGCATATCTCCGGGGCGCGAATTTTCTCCCACGATCATTCCCTCATAAACAAGCTCTCCCGGTTCTATGAAAAGGGTTCCCCGTTCCTGGAGGTTCTCAAGCTGGTAACTTGTCGCTTCTCCAGTATCAAGGCTGACGAGGCTTCCTCGATTGCGTGGGGATATGGTGCCGACCCATGGGCCATATCCGGCAAATACGGTATTCATAATGCCAAGGCCTCTCGTGTCTGTAAGAAATTCTCCCCGATACCCAATAAGTCCCCGAGTAGGAATCTGAAAAGAGAGCCGTACGAGACCTGTTTGGGTATTATCCATAGAGACGAGTCGAGCTTTTCTTCGGGAGAGTTTTTCGAATACTACTCCCTGATATTCCTCTGGGACATCAATAGTGAGGTCTTCCATGGGCTCAAATGTTCGTCCATCTTCTTCCCTGGTAATGACTTCCGGTTTGGATACGCAAAATTCGAGACCTTCCCGTCTCATTTCCTCGATGAGAATGGAAAGATGAAGCTCTCCTCGTCCTGACACCTTTACTCCGTCAGGACGCCCAATATCCTCTACCCGAAGAGCGACATTGACATGTTTTTCTCTTTCAAGGCGGGCTTTTAATTGACGCAGAGTAATAGGTTGTCCTTCCTGCCCTGAAAAAGGTCCGGTATTGACCAAAAAGAACATAGATACGGTAGGTTCCTCTATGGCCAGGGGAGGGAGGGTCTTCCCTTCAAGCTCTGGCGAGCAGAAGGTGTCTCCGATGTTGATCTCCTGGGGGCCGGAGATCCAGACGATATCCCCTGCCGATATTTCTTCCACTTCCTGACGCTCTAGTCCTCGCGTAACCCACATTTTTACAGAGCGGGTCTGTTCTTCATCGCAAATCTCCCATTCTTCTCCTCTGAGATTGGGCTTTTTCCATTTTGTGGAGTAACGGATAAAATTTTCACCTTTACGAAGGGTTCCCTGAAGTACTTTACCGCACCCGATTCGCCCAGTGTACTCATTCCACGCAAGGGTACTTACCTGCATGAGAAAGGGAGCATGTAGGTTCACCTTTGGAGCAGGCACATACTCAGCAATAGTTTCGAAGAGGTGCTTCATTCCTTCATGGGCATATTTATTCAGATCTCTGACAGCCCATCCATCCAGGCCTGATCCGTAAAGAACAGGGAAATCCAGCTGCTCTTCTGCGGCTCCTAATTCTATAAAGAGGTCAAAGGTCTGATTTAACGCAGACATGGGGTTGGCGTGAGGGCGGTCCACTTTGTTGATAAAGACAATAGGACGCAGCCCCATGGCCAGAGCTCTCATGAGTACATATCGTGTCTGGGGCATGGGCCCTTCGTTGGCATCGACGAGCAGAAGGACAGAATCAACTGTTGAGAGGACGCGTTCCACTTCTCCAGAAAAGTCAGCGTGTCCCGGAGTGTCTATAATGTTTATCAAATATCCATTCCATTCGACAGTACAATGCTTGGCCCTTATGGTGATGCCTCGCTCTCTTTCAAGTTCATTGCTATCCATAACGCGTTCTTCTATATGGGCCCCTTTTCTAAAGATTTGTGCGGCCTTAAAAATAGAATCGATCAGCGTGGTCTTCCCATGATCAATATGGGCTATAATTGCCAGATTGCGAATTTTTTCAGCTTGAACCATCTATAACAACTCCCTAAAGTATACAGTTTCCTGAAAATAATCAGAAACAAATAAATATTTTACGCCAAATTTCTAAAAACAGCAACCGTAAGAAGCAAATGTTGCCATTTAGACAATATCTCTCTTTGACTGTCTTTTATTTTGTTGTTTAAAGTTTATAAATGAGAAACAAAAGTGGGAATATGAAAATCGCTTCGCAGGCTTTATGCTGGAATAATTGTCAACTGAGTCTGGAATCTATTAATGCCTTGAGCTCTTCCCATGAAGGAATTCCTTCGTAGATTTTCTCTCCTTCCAATATCCATATCGGGACATTGCACCTAATATTATAACGGATATTGTCAATAAATGATTAAGATGTTTCGTGGATTTACCATGGAGACCTCGATTTTATCTCCATAGGATTCTCGTATTTGAAAAATGGGAAATGCCAGAAATGAACGCTGTCGGTAAGAGAAGTGGCAGAGAATTGCAGATAGATCATATCTTTTTGTTATAAAAAGAATTCTTCTAAATAGCCTTTGATTATTGTGATATTATTAAAGAGATTTTTGAGAGGAGGGGAGTAAATGACAGAAAAAAAGAGCGGCTGCACTGTACCTATAGCAAAAATCGAGAAACAGGAATCTCAGAAAGAACAAGTTGAAGCAAAATCCTCACAGAAGGAGGAGGGTAAAATGACCATTATGGTAGGAAGAAAAGCTCCTGACTTCACAGCTCCAGCCTATTATAAAGGAACTTTTACGACCGTTACATTGTCTGATTTCGCAGGCAAATGGGTTTTGCTATGTTTCTATCCAGGAGATTTTACTTTCGTCTGAGCTACTGAAGTGTCAGCAGTTGCTGACAGATATGAAGAAATTAATGGCCTTGGCGTAGAAGTTATTTCCGTAAGTGTGGACAGCCAGTTTGTTCATAAAGTATGGAATGACACAGAGCTTTCGAAAATGGCGGAAGGCGGAGTTCCCTTCCATATGGCTTCAGATGGTGGCGGAAACATAGGGAGCGCCTACGGAGTATATGATTCCGTAGCCGGGGTAGATGTGCGGGGCCGTTTCATTATTGATCCGGACGGCGTTATACAGGCCATGGAGGTTCTTACTCCACCCGTGGGGCGCAATGTAGACGAAATGATTAGGCAAATAAAAGCCTTTCAACTTGTAAGAGAGACTGGTGGATCCCAAGTTACCCCGTCTGGCTGGCAGCCTGGCGGCAAAGTTCTTGAACCAGGTATAGAGCTCGTGGCAAAGGTCTGGCAAAAATGGAATCCACGTGACGTTTACAAGAAGTAATTTGAGTAATAAGGAAGAGCAGAGAAGTAAAGGGGTGCAGTGATCAGCACCCCTTTTATTTTGCCCCCACAGCGTGTAGCGCAAGTGTAATAATTCAAAAATATGCGATAATTACAGTTTTTGCGATCTTTGCCTAGTCTATAGGCTATTTCTTGCCCCTTAGAGCTCCAGGAGAAGCCGTGGAGCTTTTGCGCGTTGCCACAAAGGGGAATAGAATAAAGATGCTTAAAGGATCGGCGAAGGAGGGGATGGGAAAATAAGTGTAATGGAACCTTCTACGTACGAACAACTGAATAGAAGTCGACCTCAGGAAGAAATTCCTGATATATTCCCGGTAGGGAAAGGTTTTCGACGGAATGGTCGAAATGCCAGAAAGTGAAGAGGGGCGCAGAGTAAAATGAGCGTCCCTCTTGGTTTTATTGGGGAACTGTGTATATAAAATAAAGACCAGCCAGGAGAATGAGAACGCCGCAAATGTTATTAACGATAGTGAGCCCTTTTGAGTGTTCATCCCATTGAAGAAATTTAGAAACGAAATCTGCTGATGTTCCGGCAATAACGATGACAGAGCAGTGTCCCAGAGCATAAAACACCACTAGTGAGAGAGCGAAAACTAAATTGACAGCGGCAGTTTTTATGGTTAAGGCCAGCAGAGGGGCTACATAGGCAAAACTACAAGGGCCGAGGGCCAGGCCAGAGACAATTCCAAGAATAAGAGCTCCTGAAAGTCCTCTGTTTTTGCCCGCCTTAATCTCTTTTTGTCCAAACCAGGGAATTTGAATGACTTTGAGAAGGTGGAGGCCGATGAGAAAGAAGACACAGGCCACAATGTAGTTTGTATATTTGCCAATATCTGTCATTAAAATTCCCGTGGAGGTAAGCACCATGCCAACAAGGGCAAGATTAACGAATATTCCACTGGAAAAGGCCAGGGAGATTGTAAAAGCACTAGCACTTTTTTCAGTTCGGGTGCTTTCGATATACCCCACCACAAGGGGAATGGTCACCAAGTTGCAAGGACTTAAGAGTATGCTGAAAACGCCCCATACAAAAGCTGCTGTCAAGGCCAATCCGCTAGAAGCATGGAGGCTGCTGTAAATTGACTCAAATATTTGCTGCATGTTGGCCTCCTCGCCTACTTTGATGTCAGAGTTATTCCATACTCTTCCAATTTTATAATAATCTCTTCCAAAGACAGGTAGCCTACTTCTTTCCCTAAGATGTTACCATTCCCATCTTCAAAAACCAGGGTAGGAACATATCTGACCTCATATTTTTGAGCTAACTCTGAATTTTGCATTACATCTACCCTTTCCACGCGAACCTGATCACCATATTGAGCAGAAAAATCGTCCAAAACTTTGGACATCTGAACACACGCTGGTCAGCCTGCCGCACTAAGATCTATAATGACTGGCAGGGCTGTAGGCGCTTCTGCTATGATCACATTGTGCTCCTTTTGTTGTCTTCCGTTTTCCCGTATGTAAAATGTTCCTCCAATTGCTAGAAGGAGTATTGTAATGATAATAACATTTCGCATTTTCACAGAATATGCACCTCCGTTTTTATGATCTTGATTATACGGGACTTTGGGTACCCGTCAAGGGTATATGATCCCTATTGTAGTCTTTTTTACCGCAAAAATTTGATATGATACCGTAAAAAAGATAATTAATGTTCTTGGAACGGGTGGGAGGCTGGCCATGAGCTTTAAAGAACTGAATTCTTTAGCGCTGGAAAAGAAAGAATATCTTATTGCGTTACGTCGTAGGATCCACGAAAATCCGGAGCTGGACTTTAATTGTGAAAATACGGCAAGGCTTGTCGAGAAGGAACTCGATGACCTTGATATCCGCCACTTCCGAGTGGCGGGAACGGGTGTCGTTGGCGTGCTTCAAGGGGGTAATGGAGGCAAAACCGTAGCCTTTCGGGCGGATATGGATGCTTTGCCGGTTTATGAGGCCACAAAGGCTGTCTATGCTTCAAAAGTAGAAGGACGAATGCATGCGTGTGGACATGATGTTCATACTGCCTCTCTTCTTGGAACAGCATCCCTTCTTGCGGCCATGAGAGAAAAATTCAGTGGAACTGTGAAGTTCTTTTTTCAGCCTGCCGAAGAAACAAATGGCGGAGCTCTCCCCATGATAGAAGAGAAAATAATGGAGGCCCCAAAGGTGGATGCGGTCTTTAGTCTTCATTGTGATCCTGGGTTGGAAGCTGGAACCATTGGCATTGGCTACGGTAAGTTCAGGGCCGCTTCTGATATGTTCCATATAGTTATCCATGGTTCAGGGAGTCATGGAGCTGAGCCCCACAGGGGGATTGATGCGGTGGCAGTAGGATCAGAGATGGTAGGCGCCCTTCAGCACATAGTGAGTCGGCGTACTTCTCCTTTTGACCCTGTGGTGGTTACTGTAGGTTCTTTTCACGCCGGAACGGCAGGAAATATTATTGCGGACAGAGCTGAGATGAGGGGTATTATCCGAACAATGGATCCCGATACCCGGCTCTTTGTTAGAGCGCTCCTGCGCCGTGTCGCCCAGAATATTCCTGATGCTCTGGGTGCTATAGGAGAGATCTCTTTTACAGAAGGGTATCCTAGCCTTGTGAATGATGAGGATATGACACACCTGGTAGCGGCGTGTGGGCGAGAATTGTTGGGGGACGACAGGGTCCACGTGATGAAAGAGCCTAACATGGGAGTTGATGATTTTGCCTATTTTCTTCAAAAAGCGCCGGGATCATATTTTCTTTTAGGTACGGGCAACACAGAAAAGGGATTGGTTCATCCCCTGCACAGCCCTTTTTTCGATGTAGATGAAGCCTGCTTGCCAGTGGGATCAGCGCTAATGGCAGCAGTGGCTCTTCGTTTTCTTGAAGGTAGATAGAATAGTGGCAAAAAAGGATTACCAGAAGAAATCAAAGAGCATTCCCACAGGAAAACCGTAAAGCTTTTTATTGGCGTATCGTGCATAGAGTTTTCGTTTGGCTTCATCCAATGCCGGGGATGTAATGCCTGTCCGCATGGAAAGAGAGGCCTCTACAAAGGCAGAGAACTTATCGCATGCTTCGATAACTCTGCCGTCTATAGGGTTTTGCTCATCATTGTTCAGGGTTTCTTCTATTTCTTCAGACTGAAGAATCTGGGGAGATGAGTTATCTGCGGGCCAAATGCGATTTAAGAATTCATCTTCTGTAAAATAGCGAATCTCCCTTCGCCATTCAAAGGGAATCAAGGGGTAAACTTTTTCTTCCATGGCCTGACGTTCGTATTCCTTAATAAGGTCATCAAGTCCCTCCACTGAGTTTTTTACGGGAGAAATAATATCACGGGTGAGAACCTCTGGAAGGTCGTGGAAAAGCCCACCGAAGAAATCATTGTAGCTTCGCCTGGGACAGGCTCCTATTTCCAGGGCTATAAAATATGAAAGGATAGCAACTATAAGCAGGTGTCCCAGAACAGATGTTTCCGGGATCCTGGGGGTTTGAGCCCAGCGTTTTTGAAAACGCAGCTGCCCCACAAGAGCAATAAAACCATAGATCCCCTTTTCTGTATCAGGGAGTTCACGGTTCATTAACATAGTCTGTACCGCGCCGAGTTCGCGGTGTTCTTCTATTTGCCTGTTTATTTCGTCCTTTGTAGCGTCTATGCCGTAAAGAGGGCGGCTCCATTCGTAAATATAGTCAAATTCCCACTTTGTTGCGAGATAATGGGCTGCCCGCAGTATTTTACGCTCCCGGTTAGAATCGGGATCTGTCAGAAGGTAGTGGCTGAAACGGTTGAAAAGAGCGGGGGAAAGGGCTTCCAGATCGTTTTGCAACCGTTCCACAACCCATAAGTTCAATTTATCCCGTTCTTTTTTATGGGCCATCAGTTTATGGAAAACAGGTGGTTTTATGTCGGTGAGGATAACTCGGTGGAGAAATTCAAAGATACCTCCCTCGATCAAGGATTGCCAATGAAGAGATTTTCCACGATCCTCTTCATGTCGAGCAATAACATAAGCGATGATCATTTTATGGGCCTGTTTTGCCAGCTCTGTAAATTGAACGGGCCGAGGGTGATCGTTCCACCTTTCAATGCTTGCGGCAGCAAATATTTTTTCGATAAGTGACCTGCTGATCATACAGGCGCCACTCCTCCCCATAGAATCATTCATTAATCTTCTGTCCTTCGAATTATAACACTTCGCAGAAGCCTGTTCTTCTCCCCCCTCCCTCTCTTTTCAAGTTTGTCAATTTCTTGCTCCGGAATCAAGTCAGTTGGTGGACTGAAGTACAATTCGCCCGGCGAGATATCCAGCTCCGAGGCCGTTGTCTATATTGACTACCGAAACGCCGGTGGCACAGGAGTTGAGCATGGTTAGCAGGGGAGCTACCCCGCTAAGGTTGGCTCCGTAACCGGTGCTGGTTGGCACTCCTATAACCGGACAGGAAACGAGGCCTGCCAGGACGCTGGGGAGAGCCCCTTCCATTCCTGCCACAGCGACTATTGCCAGGGAGGACTGAAGGGTTTCAATATGGGCAAGCAGACGATGGAGTCCCGCGATGCCGATGTCGTACAGTCGTTTTGGGGCGCACCCCATATATTCTGCTGTTACTGCCGCTTCTTCTGCGACGGGGATGTCGCTGCTTCCTGCGCTGACCACTGTGAGGCCTGTAACAGTTGTTTGTGTTTCCCGGCGTTTTATGCCGATCATCTTGGCCTTTTCGTGGTAGTATGCATCGTGAAGTATAGAGAGAACTACCTCATATTGATGGGGCGCGGCTCGGGAAAAAAGAACATTTTCTTTTGTATTTGCAAGAGCGCGGGCAATATTCTCAAGCTGTTCATCACTTTTGCCTGGACAATATACGATTTCAGCGAAACCCTTACGGAGGGCGCGATGGGTGTCTAGTTTTACCTCTCCCAGATCCTGAAAAGGCAAACTCTTTATTTTCTGGATAAACTGGTCTGTGTCGAGAGTGCCGTCTATCAATTGACGAGTTAGTTTCTTGAGTTCTTGATCATCCATTTTAATCACCAAAACTTTCCTGTTTGGAATATATGCAAATGATTGTACTTGATCTGAAGAGCATAAAACAAGGAGGCGCTTCATATGGCAGAAAAGGTGTTCAGGGCCTTTTCCTTCTTTCATGAATTGAATGAAAGAAAGGATGTGTCTATTTTATGGATACCGCTCCGCGCGGAAAGGATCCGTGTTGCCCCCTATCATTTTTTGCTTCTCGACTATCATCTCATTCCTAGGCAGAACCATTCTCTCGCCAAAGGGTATTGTGACGAGTTCTTTGGCCTTCAGGAATTGACCCTTTTCCGAAAATTTATGACAGAGGAGCGTCAAATTATTGTTGAAGCTGAAGAATACACATTGCCCCTTTTATGGAAAGATGAAAACGAAAATCCTTATTACCCTATTCGATGCCACCCAGATTGGGAAAAAGTTATTTCTGTAAAGGGTAATGAAGTTATAGATCTTCCCTTTGAAGTGGATGGGTACTGGGAGATATTGAAATGAAATAAAGAAGAAATGGCGAAGATGTTTTACCATCTCTTTCTTTGAGGCCGTCCCTTTTAGGGGCGGCCTCTTTTTAATTAGCATTTATGAAAGAAATTCTGCCCTCATTTCTTCGCGAAAAAACGAATCGAGGAAGGTTCGAAGAGCTGCTCGTGCCAAAATACGAGCTCCTGTTTTCAGGGTCTCCCTGGCTTCGGGAGTTGTCACAGCCTCAGCAAAAGCTCTTGTATGGTGAGGCGTTGGCACTTGGGTAATGGCAAGTAACGGCTGAAGGGCGGGACAGTGTTGACTCACATTGCCCATGTCGCTGGAGCCTCCAGGTCCGGGAGCGCTCACTGTATCAACTCCACATTCTTTAAATATTTCTTCCATCATCTCTTCCGCAGTATGGTTTGGACGCATCTCATCAAAACTGAATTCCACATTTTCCCACTGTATCGACGTTTCACTGGCCATAGCCGCGCCTTTCGCGCAGTTAAAAGCTTTTTCCAAAACTCTATCAAGATACGTTCTCTCCATGGCTCTAAAATAAAATTTAGCAGAAGCTCTGTCTGGAACTATATTGGGAGCTTCTCCTCCGTGGGATATGATGCCATGCATTCGAACGGTTGGTTTCACATGCTGTCGAAGCATGTCAATGGCGTGAAAGAAAAGCTGCACCCCATTGAGGGCGTTCCGTCCCTCCCATGGAGCGCCGGCAGCATGGGCAGTTTGCCCCTTAAAAGTAAATTCAATGGCGTCCATGGCCAGGGATCGGTACTGCACATAGTTTGTGGTGTCATTGCAGTGGATCATCATGGCCAGATCCATGGAGTCAAAAACGCCATTTTTTGCAAGTGTGACCTTTGCGCCATTTGTTTCTTCCGAAGGGGTTCCAATGACGTAAAGAATGCCGGGAATTCTTTCAAGGAGCGGAGAGAGGGCGAGCCCGGCAAGCAGGGTCATGCCGCCATGAAGGCAGTGACCACAGCCATGGCCTATTTCAGGCAAAGCGTCATATTCTGCCAGAAGGGCCACAGACGGTCCCCTTTGCCCTCTTTGAGCGTTAAAGGAAGTCGGTATATTGCAGTATGGATAAGTTATTGCGAATCCGCTCTTCTCAAGCATGTCTTTCATTCGCCGGCTTGCTTCGTATTCCTGTCCCCCCAGTTCTGGATGGGAGGCCATGTAGAGGTTCAGATCCCAGACTGGATCTATATTTTTTTCTATGGCTTCGTCAATGAGGTCTGTATAATCACTGTAGTTTTTCATAGAAGCGCCTCCTTTTTATGTAAGAAAATCCTATCATATATTCCTCTTTTGCTCTTCTTGAGATTTCAAAGTAAAATTAGCACTGATTAGCGATGTTTTTGAACTTGGGACTCTTGATCTGGAGAATGGAGGGCTGAGATGGTTATAAGGTTAGAAAATGCAATATGGGACAGGCTTCAAGAAGATTGGGACAAACCGGTCTTGTGGTGGAGCGAAGAGTGGTGGACAGGCCAGAAACTTGGGGAATTGACAATTGAGTGTAAGAAAAAACTTGAAGATGAGGGTTTTGGCAAGGGTCATCGTTTGGCAGTGATGATGCCGAACTCTCCTATGGTTTTGGCACTTTCCCTTGCAGTGTGGTCTTTAGGGGGAGCTATTGTTCCCATTAATACAAAAGCCGGAGTTCCTACTTCCATAGGAATTCTAGAGCTTGTAGATCCCTTTGCTGTTGTGCTTGGTGCCGAAATGGAGGATTTAGAGCAAGCCCTTACAGAACATTCCCTAACCTGGTGTCTCTCTCCTCTCGACGCGCCCTTTACGGCTATTGCCGGGCGTCCTTCTCTGGCTGGAAAAGAAGACCTTGCCGTAATTTTTGCCACGTCAGGGACTACAGGCCTTCCCAAGGCGGTCCCCCTTTCTCATGGGAACCTTATGCATAATGCTCAGACTGTTTTCAAGGAGCTGACAGAACTGAAAGAAGGGGATATCCTTTTGAATGTCCTCCCCAATTTCCATTCCTTTGGTTTCACGGTGGCAGGGCTTATGCCCCTTATCTGCGGCATGAAACAGACAGTATTGCCTTCTTTCATGCCCCCTCATAAAACTCTTGAGACTATATGTGTGTCTCAGACCAATGTGTTGATCATTGTTCCTACAATGTTAACCTTCCTTACCTCTTCCATTGATCATGGAGCTCCTTGCCCAAAGGGTGTGAAGCTTATCGTAAGCGGAGGAGACAGACTCAACGTCCAGCTGGATAAAAAAGTGAAGGATTACTTTGGTGTCGGGGCCCTTGAAGGGTACGGCCTGACAGAGTGTTCTCCAGTTGTTTGTGTCAATCCATCTTATGAGCGGCGCAAGCTCGGGACAGTGGGGCCCTTTATCTCTGGTTACGAATGGCGTTTGACTAACGAAGCAAAAGAAGATGTAACGTTAAAAAGAGAGGGGATCCTATGGGTTAGAGGGGCTTCGGTGACGTCTGAGTACTTTAGAGATCCGGATAAATCCGCAGATCGCTTTGACGGCGACTGGTTCAACACGGGAGACTATGTGCGTATTGATAACGAAGGGTATGTACAGATCCTTGATCGTGTGACGGATATTATCATTGTTGGGGGTTTTAATGTATATCCTCAGGAGGTAGAGGCTATTCTGCAAACTCATCCTGCCGTTGAACAGGCAATTGTTGTGGGTATTCCTCACCAGGTCAATGGAGAAGTGCCCAAGGCGTTTGTAAAAAAAACCCAGGGGATGGATCTGACCCAAAGAGAAGTTATTGAATTCTGCAAGAAACATCTTGCCCACTATAAAGTGCCAAGAAGCGTTGAGTTTATGGATACTTTTCCTCTTTCCAACACGGGGAAGGTGTTACGCCGTCTTCTAAAGAAAGAAGCTTGTACCCGATCATAAATATAAAGGGCGGTCCGGCAATTGTCCTGGACCGCCTTTCTCTCCGAATTTAATTTCAAGTTTCTAAAAAGCTCTGAAACCTACAACGTCTTCCCTTATAGCCATATATCGTTTTTTCGTAATATCCATATGCCCTTTTTCCATATCTTTAAGTTTTCTGAAAATTAGAGCTGCTTCTCCTGAAGATTCTTTTTCTAGGCGCTCATAGAATTCCATGGCTTTCATTTCTGAAAGATAGGCTGCCCCGGCAATCCGCAGAAGGGAGGTGACTTCGCCAAAGTCCTTTGTCTGTACCTTGAGCTCAGGTGAAACGACCATATTGGGATCAATGGGGCACTCCTCTCCATACATTTTCAAATAGAGCTTTCTCAGATCGTCTTCATGGTTTTTTTCCCATTCGGCAAGCTCCAATAGTTCTTTTTTAAGATATTCTTCTGCGACGTGGTTAGCCCAGAGTGTATAAAAGTTTTTAGCCTCGATCTCAGCATGAATCCCGTATCTGAGCGCTTCTTTCATTTCAAAAGATTTCTCACTCATCCAGACCCCTCCTGTCTAAACCAAAACGTTATATTGTAAAGCAATTATACACTTATCATCTTGGTTCTACAATAAAAGCTCATGAGATAGAAATAGTGTATGATCAAAATACCGTAAGTAGTATGGAAAAGGAGGTAAAAGATGGGTAAAAAATTAGACTCAGTCGTCGTTACCTTCTCAGCGAACTCCGAAATCCGTGAGAGAATAGAACATCCCCTTGATTCTTGGGCCCATGTCCTTTATTTAGAAGATTTCCATGGATCTGCAAGGCGGCAGGTGTTACAGAATGCCCATGTACTTCTTTCCTTTTTCTTTAACAAAGAGATCGAGAGGGAAGAGTACGATTTTTTAAAAAAAGTCGGTCTCCTGCAAACAATTTCTACAGGTGTAGATTACCTTCCCTTTTTAGATATCCCTTCCCATATTGCCATAGCCTGTAATGCTGGGGGATGGGCGTACCAGATCGCTGAACATGTATTGGCCATGACCATGGCGCTGGTAAGGCGCTTGGTACCTCTCCATGAGAAATTGGCTCGGGGCGAATTTGATAAGGATACATGGTTGTTAAGAAACCTCAAGGGGATGACAGCGGGTATTGTGGGGTATGGCGGCATAGGCCGCAACACTGCGAATCTCTTCCGGGCGTTGGGAATGAGAATTATGGCCATCAATACCAGTGGCCGAACCCAAGATACAGTAGATTACGTCGGGACGTTAGAAAATTTGCCCTATGTATTGCAAGAAGCCGATGTAGTTGTTTTGACGCTGCCCCTTACAAAGCAGACCAAAGGGCTCATTGGGGGAGAACAACTGTTGATAATGAAAAGAGACGCAATTCTTATTAATGTGGCCAGAGCCCCCCTTATTGTTGAGAAAGATCTCTATGAGCATTTACAGCGGTTTCCAGATTTTCAGGCTGGAGCGGATGTCTGGTGGAATGAACCCACATGGGGGAGGGGCGAGTTTCAATTGAACTATCCATTTTTCGAACTTTCGAACTTCCTTGGATCTCCCCATAACTCAAATTATGTAGCCGGAGCTATGGAGGACGCATGCCAGGCTGCCGCGGAAAATGTACTTCTCTTCCTTCGTGGAGAACCATGGCATGGGAAAATCCGTCGTGGAGACTATATGGATATAGATAAAAAATGTAAATTTTAAGGAGAGGGAGTTTGGTGAGAGGCGGGAATATTAGCCATCAGGAAATGGCAGGATCTCTTCTGGTTCTTTTCGCTGGCGTTTTCTGGGGTACCTCTGGTACGGCACAGGCCTTTGCACCGTCTGGGGCTTCTCCCTTTACTGTGGGAGCTATCCGTATTACAGGCGGAGGCATATTTCTTTTCATCTTGTTGATTTTTCGAAAAGGCCTCTCATGGTTGAAGGGAGGATGCCCCCTAAAGGTTCTTCTTCCCGCATCCTTGGGAATGGCAGGTTTTCAGTTTTTCTTTTTTGTGGCTATTAAAATGACAGGAGTGGCAGTAGGAACAATGGTGGCTGTTGGCGGCGCACCCATGTGGGCAGGTTTGTTGGGTTATATTATTTATAAGGAGCCGCCGGAGAAAATGTGGTATTTTTCCACTTCACTGGCTGTAATAGGGTGTGTTTTGCTGAGTGCCGGCGGGGAAGGTTTACAGACAAGTCTGCCCGGTATTTTTATGGCCTTTTCCGCAGCTTTTTCTTATGCCCTTTGCGGTATGGGGTTGAAAGGCCTTCGATTTCTTTATGGTCCGATAGAAAGTGCCGCTCTTACTCTTTGCGGAGGTTCACTTTTTCTTTTGCCCCTGCTTTTTTTCTTTGATGTTTCCTGGCTGACACAATGGCGTGGAGTGGGTGTTGCGCTCCACCTTGGTATTGTTGCAACAGCCCTGCCTTATTCTCTTTTTTCCATGGGAATTGGAATCGTTCCCGTAGCAAAGGCTTACACCCTTACTCTAACAGAACCCTTGACAGCATGTATCCTGGGAGTGTTGCTTTTGGGTGAACGCCTTTCTTTCACTTCGATTGCCGGAATCTTTTTTATCTTTTCCGGGTTGGCCTTGCTTTCCTTGAAGAAGAAAGGCGAAATTAAAGATAATGGTGGCTAGTTAAATCTCCTTCGGTGGATAGTGTGATTACTCTATAATAAGCGGAGTCAATCAACGTCCCTGCGTTTGTGAAAATAGGTAAAGTGGATATTATTCGAGAAAGGCCGGTGAGAGCGGTGACGATGTTGAAGATTGCTACTTTTAATGTTAATTCAGTTCGGAGCAGAATGCATATATTGTCTCAATGGCTTCATGATAATAGAGTGGATGTTCTCTGTCTGCAAGAAACAAAGACTGAAGACCAGTTCTTTCCAGCCTCAGAATTCGAAGCTCTGGGATATGAGGCGGTTTTTAAAGGTGAAAAGGCTTATAACGGAGTAGCCCTTTTAAGTCTCCATCCCATCATGAATCCCCATTTCGGATTAGAAGATGGAGAAGAGCCTGATCCTGCCACTCGTATCGTGCGGGGAACAGTTCTGGGAGTTCATATAATAAACACCTATGTTCCACAGGGTAAATCTATAGATCATTCCGATTATCAGTACAAAATGCGTTTTTTCGATCGGCTGAAGACCCTTTTTGATAGAGAGTACTCCAAAGCAGACGATCTATTATGGGTAGGCGATATGAATGTTGCCCCTACGGATATAGACGTGACCAATCCTGGTAACAAGAGGGATCATGTTTGCTTTCATGAAGACATAAAAAAGAAGTTTGAAGAAATAAAAGCCTGGGGTTTTATAGACGTCTTTAGAAAATACCGGCCAGGAGAAGGAGAGTTTTCCTTTTTTGATTATAGGGTTAAAAATGCTTTAGAGCGAAATATCGGCTGGAGAATAGACCACATTTTAGCTACTTCTTCCCTTGCCCATCGATCAGAAGACTGTTATGTAGACAGAGGTCCGAGAGGTTGGGAAAAACCTTCTGATCATGCTCCCGTTGTTGGTGCTTTCAATATTGATGAATAGAGTGGTGATTGGCTCATGTATCGTCCCTGTATTGAAATTGATCCTGAAATAGAGGATTGGTGCTATCCTCCGTCTATGGAGGCCCTTGATTTTGTTTCGGAGGGAAGTCACCTTTACGGCGTGATCTATATAGCCCAGGGGATACCTCCTCATCCGACCATTCTGTTTCTTCATGGTTTTCCGGGCACAGAAAAAAATTTAGATCTTGCTCAGGTGCTAAGGCGGGCGGGGTTCAACACCGTGGTTTTCTCATATAGGGGGTGTTGGGGAAGCCAGGGCTTTTATTCTTTTTCCCATGTTATCTCTGACTCTATTAACGCCGTTCGTTACTTGCAAAGTGATTTCGCCCAGAAGAATTATGGGGTAGATCCCGAACGCATTCTCATCTTTGGGCACAGTATGGGTGGGTTTGCCATGGCTAAAGTTGCCGATGCCATGCCGGGTATACGGGACTTTTGTTTTATTTCAGGATGGAATCTTGGATTTGATGGAAAAAATGGTTTAAATGATTCTGAGAGCCAGAAAAAACTTGATCTATTATTGAAACTCGGCGCTCCTCCGCTCCATGGAACCAATAAAGAAGCATTGCTTGAAGAAATTCGCTGTCACTTACATGACTGGGACATAGTGAACTCTGCTTCTTCCTTTATCAACCGCAATATTCTTGTTTTAGGGGCGAAAAACGACAACATCACACCCTTGCGGACAAATCATGCCCCCTTCGTAGAAGCTCTCAGAAAATATAACAATGAAGGGACAAAAGAAATAATAATGAATACGGATCATTCCTACTCTGACTGTCGTGTAGCCCTGGCCGGGCATATTTTAGACTGGCTTGAAAGCCTTGGTTATTGACTGCACCTGATCAAGATTGCTTCCGTGGAATGATTTTTAAAAAGATGCCTTTCGGGGCATTTTTTTATATTTGAATACGAGGTGAGCATGTGATATAATCTCATTATATAAAATAACGTTCTCATGTTATGAGAAGAGGTGATGTGGTGCCTGCTAAGAAATCTGCACCTTCTTTTAAAAGCCTTCATCGTGCCCTGGCTATTCTTTCTAGTTTTTCCTTTAGTCGCCCGAGGCTTTCGGCATCTGATATTGCTTCCTATACGGATATTCCTAAATCTACTGTGCATCGTTTTTTACGAATTTTTGTGGAGCAGGGATTTTTAGAAGAAACAGAGTCACCAGGGCTGTTTGCTCCAGGACTTAAACTTTTTGAGCTTGGGAACATCGTTCATCAAAATCTTGATGTTCGGCTAAGCGCTAAATCTCCTATGGACTGTCTGGCAAAAGCGTACAACACAACAGTGCACTTAGTAATTCGAGACAGGGATGAGGGTGTATACGTAGAAAAAGTGGAGCCAGTGGGGCAACATGTTCATTATTCCAACATTGGCAAACGAATTCCCCTTTATTGTACCGCAGCAGGGAAAATACTTCTTTCAGATTTAACTGATGAGGCTATTTTTAGCCTTCTTCCTTCTCGACTTCCTTCCCTTACCCCCCATACTATTGTGGAAAGGGAAGTTTTGCTCAATGAGATCCATAAGGTGCAAGAAAAGGGCTGGGCGGAAGACAACCAGGAGCTGGAGCTGGGATTGTGCTGCGTAGCTGTGCCTATAAAAGATCATCAGGGACACATCGCGGCCGCCATGAGCACTTCTGGCCTGGCTGCTTCTTTCGGTCCAGAAAGAAAAAGTGAACTTATTAAGGGATTGCAAGGGGCCTCAATGGAAGTTTCAAGGCAGCTTGGCTTTCCCTGATCATTCAAATGAACTAAGGAGGCGAGTAATTATGGCAAAGAAAAAAGGACGTTTGGAATTTGTCAAAATGAAACAGAGTGGCGACAAAGTTGCATGGGTTACAGCTTACGACTTCCCAACGGCTTCATTCGCAGAGCAGGCAGGCATGGACATGATCCTCGTGGGAGACTCTCTCGGGATGGTTGTTCTTGGATACGAAGGTACGATTCCTGTGACTATGGATGACTGCATTCGCCACTGCCAGGCAGTCCGCCGCGGAGCCCCCAACACCTTCTGCGTAGGGGATATGCCCTTTTTGTCCTATCAGATCTCTGATGAAGATGCAGTAAGAAACGCAGGCCGATTTATGAAAGAAGCAGATATGGATGCTGTAAAACTTGAAGGCGGGCGTCGGGTTATCAGCCGTATCAAAGCTCTGGCCGATGCTGGCATTCTGGTAATGGGACATATTGGCCTGACTCCACAGAGCTCTGGTCAGCTTGGCGGATTCAAAGCTCAGGGACGGGATCCCGAGAGCGCAAGAGAGCTGATTAGAGATGCCTTGGCCATACAGGAGGCGGGAGCCTACTCTATACTCCTTGAGGCTATTCCACCAGAGTTGACAGAATATATTGCAAAGAAACTTGAGATTCCTGTGTACTCCATAGGAGCAGGTGCGCCTTGCGACGGCCAGCTTCTGATCTGCGGAGACATGTTAGGTCTTTTTGAGGCTTTCACCCCGAAATTTGTTAAGAAGTATGCTAATTTGGCAGAAGAAGAGATTCGAGCCTTTAAGGAATATGTTGAAGACGTGAAGACTGGAAAATTCCCCACAGATGACCACGTGTACCACATTCTGCCAGGCAAAGAAGAAGAATTTGCTGCCATGCTTAAGGAGTTCGAATAAGAACATACCTATAAGATAGAATAAAGGCGGTCAGGCATTTAATGCGGGGCCGCCTTTATTGAAAAGGAGGAGCTTTATGAAATTCTCTCAGCGGATTTGTTCAATGCAGGCTTCGCCTATCAGGAAACTGGCTCCCTATGCCGCAGAAGCAAAAGAAAAAGGGAAAAAGATATATTTTCTTAATATTGGGCAACCTGATATTAAGACGCCGCAAGCTTTTTTTGATGCGGTAGGGAATTTTAAAAACGAGGTTCTGGCCTACGGTTCTTCTGAAGGCGATACCCGACTCATAGATGCTATTTGTAATTATTATAAAGATTATGGTGTGGAGCTTGGAAGAGAGCATGTGTTCATTACAGCAGGAGCCAGCGAAGCCATTGTCTTCGCCTTTGCGGCTCTTTGTGATCCGGGAGATGAAATATTGGTTCCCGAACCCTTTTACGCCAACTACAATCCTTTTAGCCAATGTGTAAGCGCCAAGATTGTGCCCATTACTACACGGGCAGAAGAAGGGTTCAGGCTCCCATCTGTTGAAAGCATGGAAGAAAAAATTACCCCGCGTACAAAAGCCATAGTTATGTGCCACCCAGGAAACCCAACAGGGATTGTTTACACTAGGGAAGAGATGGAGCGAGTCGCTGCTTTAGCTCGTAAACACGATTTCTTTATCATCGCAGACGAAGTGTACAGGGAGTTTGTGTATAACAATCTTGAGTACGTCAGTTTTGGGAACTTGAAAGATGTGGAAGACCGTGTCGTTATTTTAGATTCCGTTTCAAAGCGATACAGCGCATGCGGCGCCCGGATTGGTTGTGTTATCAGTAAGAATAAGGAGCTTATGGCTCAGATTCTTAAACTTTGCCAAAGCCGCACCAGCCCTCCCACCCTTGACCAGGAAGGTGCCGTTGCCCTTTATTCCACCCCTAAATCCTATCTGCAAGAAGTGAACAAAGAATACGAGAAACGAAGAGACATCATGTACCGGGCACTCAAAGATATGTCAGGTGTGATTTGTGAAGAGCCTAAAGGCGCTTTCTACATGATGGTAAAACTCCCCGTGGACAATGCTGAAAAGTTTATTGTATGGATGCTTCAGGATTTTGATCTTAATGGAGAGACTGTTATGGCGTCTCCAGGTGAGGGCTTTTATGCAACGCCGGGGTTAGGCAGAGACGAAGTCCGCCTGGCCTATGTCTTGAAAGAACAGGATTTGTCCAGGGCGATGGAGATTCTAAAAGCAGGGCTCGAAGCTTACCCTGGAAGAACGGCGCCAGTTATAGCAAACTAGCAAAATTTTTTGTGCAACCGCTTGCATTAAATCTTTTTTCCTGTTACACTTTCTCAGAACATTTGAGGAGGATATGAGTATGACGGGAGTAAGGGGTTTATTCATTGCGGAAAGAAATAGATTGAACAAGGCCATGGGCCGTGAAAACGGCTTGTGGCCTTGTTTTTTGTTCTGTCAGGAAAAGGGGGATGGGAATGGCTCTTATTGAAAAAGCAATTGTTCTGTCAGAAGGAGATATGGAACGCATCCTTCGCCGAATCGCTGTAGAAATAGTGGAAAGGAATAAAGGCCTTGAGGATGTGGTGCTTTTAGGTATTCAGCGTCGAGGCGTTTATTTGGCTGGCCGCCTTCGCAGCATTTTGAAGGAAACAGAGGGAGTAAAGGTTCCCGCTGGAGAGCTTGATATCACCCTCTATCGAGATGACATTACAACATTGCAAGAACAGCCCATCGTGCATAGCACCTCTATTCCGGTAGATATTGCGGGGAAAAAACTTGTTCTTGTTGATGATGTGCTTTATACAGGCCGAACCATACGGGCAGCCCTTGACGCCCTGATGGATCTGGGGCGGCCTGATCGAGTGCAGCTTGTTATCCTCGTAGACCGGGGGCATAGGGAGCTTCCCATTCAGGCGGACTATATAGGTCGAACTGTTCCAACGTCTAAGGCTGAAACAGTTGAGGTTAGGGTCAGGGAGCTTGATGGTGAGGATAAAGTAGTGATTTGTGAAAGAAACGGGGGAGTAGCGTGATGCAGTGGAGGCATAGGCATCTTATTTCTCTTGAAGACTGGACAAGAGAAGAGCTTGAGTTCTTTTTAGGCCAAGCGGACTATATGGAAGAACTGATGAACCGTCCCATAAAAAAAGTTCCCGCTTTGCGAGGGAAGATGATCGTCAATTTCTTCTTTGAAAGTTCTACGCGAACAAGGGTTTCTTTTGAGCTCGCTGAAAAGATGCTTTCGGCAGACGTGGTCAACTGGTCTACTTCGGGATCAAGCGTGAGTAAAGGGGAGACTATGAGGGATACGGCCTGGACCCTTGAAGCCATGGGGGCTGATGCAGTGGTAATACGTCATTCGGCCGTAGGAGCGGCAGACTATCTGGCCAGAAAGCTTCATCGGGCCTCAGTTTTTAACGCGGGAGACGGAACAAATGGACATCCCACCCAGGCTTTATTGGATCTTCACGCGGCACGGCGCCGTTTTGGCAAGCTTGAGGGAAAAAGAATGGCTATTGTTGGCGACGTTCTTCATAGCCGCGTAGCTCGAAGCGACATTCAGGCCTTTAGTAAGATGGGAGTGGAAGTTGTTCTCTCCGGACCTCGTACATTAATGCCTTTGTACCATAACGAACTCGGAGCCGCTTACGAGCCCGATCCTAAAAAGGCCGTTGCAGGAGCCGATATGGTATATCTCCTCAGAATTCAGAAAGAGCGGCAGGAAGAAGGGTTGATACCCTCTATAGACGAATATCACAGACGATATGGAGCTACAGAAGAACTTGTTGCTCTGGCAGATGCCAATGCGGTGGTAATGCATCCTGGTCCCATCAACAGAGAGGTGGAAATAGCCTCATCTGTGGCAGATGGCGATAGGAGCATTATTTTGAAACAGGTTCGAAGCGGTGTCGCAGTTAGAATGGCGCTGCTTTATTTGTGTCTGGGAGGTGTACGCAATTGATCTTACTGAAAAACGCTCGCGTTTTTGATGGAAAAGAACTCAATGAAGAAAGCGCGGATGTATTGCTGAAGGGGACCACAATAGAGAAAATAGCACCTTCTATCAATATGGAGGAAGGAATGCAGGTTATAGATCTTGATGGGAAAATACTTGCCCCAGGGTTTATTGACCTTCATGTACACTTCAGAGATCCTGGTTTTGAATGGCGAGAAGATATAGAGAGCGGTTCGAAGGCCGCCGCCGCTGGAGGGTATACTACGGTTGTAACCATGCCAAACACTGACCCTGCTGTAGATACACCGGCCCTCGTAAAGTACGTATTTGAGAGGGGGCGCCAGGCCGGGGGCGCCAGAGTTTTGCCGGGAGCCTGTGTCAGTAAGGATAGAAAGGGAGAATTGCTGGCAGAACTAGGGCTTTTGCGTGAAGCCGGGGCAGTTCTTTTCACTGAGGATGGCGCCCCGGTTCGTACGTCCAAGCTTCTTCGTACAGCTCTTCTGTACTGTAAAGATATCGGTGCCATCATTATGGAGCACCCGGAGGAAATATCCCTCACCGAAAAGTGCCAGGTCAATGAAGGGCGAATTTCATCTCTGAGCGGCTTGAAAGGTTTTCCCCACTCCGCTGAATATATTGACATTGAGCGTGGAATAGCTTTATGCCGAGAGACAAAAGCCCCAATCCACTTCACCCATGTAAGCACATCTCTTGCTTTCAAGGCCATAGCAGAGGCAAAAAATGAAGGGTTGCCGGTAACGTGTGACGTAACCCCCCATCATCTCTCCCTTGATGAAAACAATGTTATCGTGAGCCGATATCATTCCGTATATAAGGTCAATCCCCCCCTTCGCAGCCGGGAGGATGTAAAAGCTGCGTGGGCAGCAGTAGCTGACGGCACCATTGATGCCATAGTTACCGATCATGCGCCATGGCATGAAAACGAAAAAGACCTCCCTTTCGAAGAGGCCCCCTTTGGCATTGCTTCCCTTGAGTGCTCTGTGGCCGTAGTGCTTGATACATGGCTCAAAATGGGGAAACCTGTTTCTTTGTCCAGAGTCCTTGAACTCTTCACATCCGGACCAGCGGCTATCCTTCCAGAAGAGTGGCGAGGCCTGGGGCATATCGCTGAAGGCGCCGTGGCGGATTTGACGGTTATCGACCTTGACGAATCAAAGGTGGTTGACGTGTCCACCTGGAAAAGCAAGGCCCGCATGACACCATGGAATGGGGAAATCCTGACTGGTTGGCCGGTCATGACCTTCATTGAGGGCCGATTGTTTGATGGGGGAGGGAGTTATGGAGAGAATTGACCATAACGGGACAATTTTAAAGGTAAGACTTATCAGTTCAGAAGTTATAGAAGTGGTGCTTCATTGTCCAGCTGTCGCCCTTTCTGCGAAGCCTGGCCAGTTTGTCATGCTTAGGCTGCGGGGAGTTCTTGACCCCCTGTTAGGGCGTCCTTTCGCTATAGCTGCTACTGAAGCGGAAACTGTGACACTCCTGGTCCAGGTTGTTGGCAAGTTTACACATCTTTTAAAGACACTTCCACCGGGGACAAAAGCGAATTTGCGCGGCCCCATGGGGAACGGGTATCTAGAGAGGCCATCGGATAAAAAAATTATTTTTGTTGCTGGAACAGTGGGGGCTGCCCCCCTTCTTTTTGCCTTGCAGTCTTTTCCTGAGCTTAAGAAAAGGGAGTTTGTTCTTGGAGTTCCAGGAAAGGGCTGGGGAGGTTTTGTCAGTTATGTAGAAGAGAAAACACAAAATATAAAGGTTTGTTCAGACGATGGAACTCTTGGAATCAAAGGAAACGCTCTTGCGGCATTGCCAGAAACCCTTGGTAATAATGAGGAAATATGGGCCTGTGGCCCTCTTCCCATGCTTAAGGCCATGGCCCGGAAGTACATAGAACAGGCAGGTCAGGTGAGTGTCAGCCTTGACATGAAGATGGCTTGCGGTATCGGCGGGTGTCTAGGGTGCGTTATTTCCACTGATAAGGGGCCTAAGCGTGTATGCGTTGATGGTCCTTTTTTCATGGCAAAGGAGGTCGACTGGAATGACATGGAGTAGGCTCTCAGACACTCTAGTTGGCATTCCTCTTAAAACGCCGGTAATTATTGCTTCAGGGGTCTGGCCCTACGATGCGGATCTTTGGGATAAAAACAATCTGGATGGTGTTGGTGCTATTTGCACAAAGGCGGTGAGCAATAAGTCAAGGCGAGGCAATACAGGAGTGAGGGTATGGGAAACATCCTGTGGCCTGTTGAATAGTATCGGTCTTCAAAACACTGGTGTTCACGACTTTCTGCAGAATGCTCTTCCCGTGATCAGAAAAGGTGGAATGCCTTTTTTTGTGAACGTTGTCATGGAAAGTATAGAAGAAACGCAGGAAACTCTGAAGGCCCTGGCTGAACATGATGACATTATTAAAGGAGTAGAATTGAACATATCCTGCCCCAACGTGGATGGCGATGGAATGGCATGGGGAGTTTCTCCGGAAAGTACGGCACAGGCGGTTGCGGCATCCCGATCAGTGTGGCAGGGGTCTCTTCTTGTAAAATTGACTCCCCAGTGCCACGATCCTTATGGCGTCGCACTGGCTGCTGAAGCTTCGGGGGCAGATGGGCTGGTCGTTGCGAACACCTGGCTGGGTATGGCTATTGATATTAATCAGTGCCGGCCTGTTTTTAACAGAACCTTTGCAGGTTTTTCAGGGCCGGCGGTTTTTCCCCTTGCATTACGGCTGGTCTGGCAGGTCTGCGAAGCCACCTCTCTCCCGGTTATTGGCTGCGGGGGTGTTTCCACGTGGCAGGATGCTCTATCTATGATCCTTGCTGGAGCGAGTGCCGTAGAGCTGGGAACAGCTATGTTTGTGCATTCAGATATGCCGCGGTCTATTTGCAAGGGGCTGGATGCCTACCTTGAAGGCCATAAGATTGATCATATTCGTGAATTAAGAGGTAGGGCCCAAGCTCGGAAAGGAGTTTTTTAAATGGAGGAGAAAGGCCAGGAGCGTCTCATATTGGCCCTTGACGTAGAAAACCTGGAGGAAGGCCGTCTTTTGCTTGGGGTTTTACAGGGCGAGCTGCGATACGTAAAAATAGGACATCAGCTCTATGCAAAGGGGGGACTCCCCTTTATTAGAGAAGTAATGTCTATGGGCTATAAGGTGTTTCTGGATCTGAAAATGCACGATATTCCCAACACTGTCCGCATGGGGGTTGAGGCTTTGGCCAATGAAGGCATTTGGGCCCTTACCCTTCATGGAGCAGGAGGAAGGGCTATGCTTGAAGAGGCTTGCAACGGCCGGGACAATGTTGGTGGAGAAATGATCCTTTTAGGAGTTACTGTATTGACAAGCATGAATAATGAGCTTTGGCAGGAAGTCACTCCAGGATGTTCTATGGACCATGCCCTTAGAGCCAGATCCACTGTCTGTGCTGAAGCAGGTATTGATGGTCTTGTCTGCTCTCCTCTCGATCTGCCCATTATTAATGAAACGAGGGGGAAAGAGCTTATAAAGGTGGTGCCGGGAATCCGTCCTTCAGCGACAGGGGATGATCAGGCCCGTACAGCGACCCCCAAAGGTGCTATTATAGCAGGAGCAGATTTTCTTGTAGTAGGCCGTCCTATTTTAAAAGCTGAAAATCGTCTGGAAGCTCTACGTAACATACTGAGCGATATAGGGGAGGGGTTGCGATGGAAAGAGGATTAGTAGAAGAGCGTATTCAAGAAATGATGCGCGATAGCGGGGCCCTTCTAGAGGGGCATTTTCTTCTTACTTCTGGTTTGCACAGTGCTTTTTATTTGCAATGCGCCCTTCTTTTACGTTTTCCAGCCTATGCTGCTTTTGCAGGAAAAGAAATAGCCCGCTTAGTTCAAAAACTCCAGCCTACTGTGGTAGTGGCCCCGGCCATTGGTGGACTCATTATTGGCCATGAAGTTGCGAGAGCTTTGGATATCCCGTTCATTTTTTGTGAAAGAGAAGATGGGAAAATGCGTCTTAGACGTTTTCCTTTCCCCGAAAAAGCTGGAGTTGTTGTAGTTGAAGATGTTATCACAACAGGGGGGTCTGTGGAAGAGGTAGGCACCCTCATGGAAGAAAAGGGAGCGAAATGGCTGGCAACGGCTTGCATCGTCAACCGCAGCGGTGGAAAACATATTTTGCCCCATGATCCCCTTTCCCTTTGGAATCTTTCTTTTCCAGTTTATAGTCCGGAAGAGTGTCCCATGTGCTCTAAAGGAATTCCCTGTGTAAAGCCTGGGAGCCGAAAATAAAGAAAAAATCCAAACGATAGAAGATGTTCTCAGTGAAGGATTGGAGACAGAGCCCCAAGCACGTACAATAAATAGACCTTAAAGGAATACGGAGGCTTTTATGAAGAAAAAGCTTTTTATTGCGCTTGTCTGTATTGCCTGTACAGTGGTATTGTTCGTGGGTTTTACAAACAACAAACCAACTGATCGTTTCCAAGAAGGACCAGCAGGAACAGAATTCCTGCTAGCCAGGGCCGATAAAGCTTTAGCTCTGGCCGAAATTGTAAAAAGCGCGGGAGATTCAAATGTAGAAGGGCTTGACGAGGAATCTAAAGAAATCGTACAAACAATATTGCAAGAAGTTGAAAGCAAACGTCAGCAGCTTTTCAATGTGCGGATAAAAGTTTCTCCTGCTGCAGACACGAAACTTCTTCAGGATTTGGAGGAAAAAGTGATTGCCCTTGAAAATGAACTTGCCCCCCTAGTTCACTGATAAGAAAGGAGAAGTATGGAGTGCGGCCAGAAACCCTTGAGATAGCAAGAAGAACAAATAGCGTATTACGACAATACATGAACATTCAGAACGACCTTTTCAAACCTTCTCTTCGAAAATTAATACGTCTTCCCGGGATTTATACCCCCGTAGACTACCAGGGGAATCGTTTGGCCCTCACCGCTATTTCGGTAGAACT
The DNA here is from genome assembly GCF_001896635.1 of Aminobacterium sp. EBM-42. NCBI lineage: Bacteria > Thermotogati > Synergistota > Synergistia > Synergistales > Aminobacteriaceae > Aminobacterium > Aminobacterium sp. EBM-42. Next base: position 211,454 of record NZ_MPPC01000025.1, on the reverse strand, counting down.
TGAGGACATTAAGCGCTCCATAAGGGATTTTCGTCCAGACAATGAATCGGAGGACGGAAAATTTCTCATTCTTCAACGAGCCTATGTTTCAGGAATGGCCAGAGCAGTTTCTTGTGTAAAACTCATAACTGAAAAACTCTATCAAAGAAGTATGGGAAACAAGGAATATTCAAAAAAAGACTATGGAGAAGACATCGAGGTCTTTAAAAAAGTCGAACTAGAATTTCTTGAAATAGGGTTGAAGTTAAACAAAATAATCCATGAGAAACAGCAGAGTCGTTAGTTCTTTAAATTTTAATATTTATTTCGATAGAATTTTGTTGTATAAATCGTAAGCTTCTTGGCTAAAGCATACGAAAATGACCTTTTCCAGTCTTGAGTCTTTTTGGATAAAAGAAGAAACCTCCCTTATGGCTATCTGAGCGGCCTGATCAAAGGGATAACCATAGACCCCGCAGCTTATCGATGGAAATGCAACAGATTTACATCCATTTTCCACGGCCAGTTCGAGACTTTTACGGTAACAGGAGGCCAGCAGATCGGGTTCCCCCTTTGTGCCTCCCCTCCAGACTGGACCTGGTGTATGGATAACGTATCGTGCAGGCAAACGGTAGCCCTTTGTTATCTTTGCATCCCCTGTGGCGCATCCGCCAAGGGTACTGCATTCTTCAAGAAGCTCCGGCCCGGCGGCTCTGTGAATAGCTCCATCAACGCCACCTCCGCCAAGAAGAGTGGTGTTTGCTGCATTAACTATGGCATCAACTTCAACTTTTGTGATATCGCCTTTTAACAATTCAATTTTTTCATTCATAATCCATCCCTCCCGATACAAAATTATATCTCAACATCAATACCTTATGTTATAAGCACTATTTTCACAGTTAAAGTCAGCCCCTTGCGTCAAAAGGGCAACGGAAAAAGGCCATGAAGACTTTTAAAAGGCGGGACTTGAATTCTTAGAAAAAAAATGAATCTAAACAAAATAATTCATAAGAAATAACACGATTATTAACTCTTTAGATTTTAATGTTCTCTTATTAATTCGTCTTGACATGACATAGGATTCTAGATATTCTTTATAGTGTACAAGTTGTATGTTACTTGTATGCAGGCTTATATCGATAACAGAGGTGAGCTTATGTTAAAAATGAGAAAAAAAGATATAGCCTACGAAAAGATTAAAGAGTTGATTCTCGACAGAGAGTACATGAAAAACCACAATATTTCAGAAAACTTTCTTGCAGAGAAATTAGAGATGAGCAGGACACCTGTCCGTGAGGCCCTGCAAAGGCTGCAAGTGGAGGGCTTCATAGAAATATTCCCCAACCGTGGGATAGCATTGCGAGATGTAACAGTTCTCGAAGCAAACGAAATATTTGATCTGAGAATGGCCATAGAAGAATTTGTCGTTAAAAATGTTTCCCCACTGCTTACAGATAAGCACTTCAGAGAGATAGACCGTAACCTTTCATTTCAAAAGCAAGCAATAGAAAAAGGCGATGTAACGGAGTACCTTCAGTACGATCGTGATTTTCATGATTGCTTTTTGCAAATCTATTCTAATTCCCTCATTATTTTCACAGCCAAACGAGTGCAAGACCGCTTTTTTTCTGTCGGAGTCAATGTGTTAAAAGGTCCTGGAAGTGTAGAACGGTCTTTTCGCCAGCATTGCGAAATTGTAGAGGCTCTTCGCAAAGATGATTCGAAGATGGCTGTTGAAGCTATGCACCTTCATCTGCTCACTGGGAAAAGAAATCTGATGGCCTGATTTTATTTTTTTAAAAAATTATTTCAATATTCAAGACTGTATCGTGAGGAGGGGTCTGTATGCGTGCGGAAGTCGTTCGTAAAGAACCTGCGATTCCAGTCAGAGATTTTGACAAAGAGACCCTTCGATCTCTCTACGAAACGATGGTAAAGATCCGTCATTTTGAAGAGAAGGTCGAAGAGTTCTTTTTTGCTGGTGAAATTCCAGGTTTTGTCCATTTGTACATAGGAGAAGAAGCTGTAGCCGCTGGCGTTATGGCAAACCTGAGAAAAACGGATTATATCCAGAGCACTCATAGGGGACATGGCCATACTATAGCAAAGGGAGCCGATTTAAAGCCTATGATGGCAGAGATCTTCGGAAAAAAATCTGGTTATTGCAAAGGGAAGGGCGGCTCTATGCATATTGCTGATTTTAGCATAGGGATGCTTGGGGCCAATGGAATAGTTGGAGGGGGTTTCACCCTCGCGGCAGGAGCGGCCCTGGCCCAGAAAATGCAAGGAACAGATGGCGTTTCAGTTGTTTTTTTTGGGGACGGAGCTTCAAATCGCGGTACATTCCATGAGGGTATAAATTTGGCAGCGGCCTGGAAACTCCCCGTTATTTTTGTCTGTGAAAATAACCATTGGGCCTCAACAACGCCCTATCATACCACTACAGCAGTTGAAAACATCGCGGATAGGGCGCTTGGTTATGACATACCCGGAGTCATAGTTGATGGGAACGATGTTTTCGCAGTCTATGAAGCGGCCCAAGAGCTTATAGAAAGGGCCAGGCGAGGCAGCGGACCAGCATTGCTGGAGGCCAAAACCTATCGGATCAAAGGCCATTTTGTGGGAGATCCCGAAAAGTACAGAACGAAAGAGGAAGTGCAGAAGGTTTTTGATGAAACAGATCCCATCCCTCGTTTTGAACAGAAAGTAATTGAAGGGGGAGTGATGTCCAAGGAGGAGTTGACAGCCATTGAAGAGGCCGTGAAAAGGTCTGTTGCAGAAGCTGTCGAGTTTGCTCGAAATGCTCCTGAACCTGAGCCTTTCGAACTCTTTGAAGATCTCTATGTATAGGGCGGTGAATGAATAATGAAGATTATCAGCTTTTCTCAGGCGACCCTTGAAGCCATGGAAGAAGAAATGCTTCATGATGAAACCGTCTTCGTCATGGGAGAAGACATTGCCAGGCAGGGTGGCATTTTTGGACAGTTTAAAGGTCTCCCTGACAAATTTGGTACAGAACGAGTTAGAGACACCCCCATCTCTGAAACGGCTATTGTGGGGGCAGCGGTAGGAGCGGCCCTTGCGGGGATGCGTCCTGTTGCAGATATGCATTTCGCTGATTTTATTGGCGTTTGTATGGATGAAGTGTTTAACCAGATGGCCAAGGTCCACTATATGTTTGGAGGACAAAAGACTCTTCCCATGGTTCTTCGGGCTCCAGATGGGCTTATTAATCAGGCTGCGGCTCAGCATTCCCAGAGTGTAGAGGCGTGGTTCCAGCATATTCCGGGATTGAAAGTTGTGATTCCTTCAAATCCAGCCGATGCAAAGGGGCTTCTAAAGTCCGCGATTCGCGATGACAATCCTGTTATTTACTTTGAGCACAAGGCTTTATTCAGCATGAAGGGAGAAGTTCCCGAGGAAGAGTTTTTTACTCCCATAGGAAAGGCGAAAGTCATTAAAGAGGGTACAGATGTAACCCTTGTTTCTTATTCCATGACTATGAATCTGGCTGTCCAGGCAGCGGAAAAGCTTGAAAAAGAGGGAATAAATGTAGAGCTTGTCGACCTAAGAACCATTTCACCTATAGATAAGAAAACGATTTTAAATTCTGTAGCGAAAACGAATCGTCTTGCCATAGCCCACGAAGCGGTAAAGCAGGGTGGCGTTGGTGGTGAGATAGCGGCCATTGTCGCAGAGGAAGGTCTCGACTATCTTGATGCCCCCATCCTTCGAATTGGAGCCCCCTTTACCCCCATTCCCTTTGCCAAACCTTTAGAGCAGGCCTATCGTGTTACTGCCGACAAAATTTATGAGGGCGTAAAGAGCATGATGTAAGGGAGGGATTCAGAAGTGCAGGCCTTTTCCACAGATGTATCAAGAATGATCGTGGCTCGCTTTGGTCCTGATGAAGATATTTTTGAGTCACTAAGGCTCCTTTGCCAGAAAATGGATGTAGAGTCAGGGTGCATCAGCACCATGATAGGCAGTCTTCAATGTGCCACGTTGGTTTGTGTTACAGAGGATTTTCCAGGGGGACAGGCTCGTTACCTTGATCCGGTTCAAATGGCGGGTCCCCTCGAGTTTATCGGTGCTCAGGGGATTATTGGAAGAAATGAGGATGGAGAGATTGATATCCATCTTCATGGTGCTGTGGCAGGAGAGGATATGCATGCTGTTGCGGGGCATTTTGCCCCGTCGGGGAACAATAGAGTGCTCGCTACGGTGGAAGTGGTCATCAGCGTTTTTTCTGATGTGCAAATGCTTCGTTCCTATGATGAAGAAACCGGATTTAATCTTTTTAAAGTGACGGAGAAGAAGCGAGAGTAATGGTTGTTCATTCACATATAGTTCCAAGGCTAACTACCTACATAATGAGCGGGGGTGAAGGCTAGGGAACAGCTAATAGAGGAGCGCTGCGGGCGTGAGGTGTTTTTATTATCCTTAAAACAGGAGGGAAAAGGATGCGTAAGCTGATTGCTTTTTTAACTTTGTGTGTTCTTGTTTGTGGTCTGGCTGTCCCGGCTCTTGCTGCCTATAAAGACGAGTATAAGCTGACTTGCAACGTTGCTGCACAGAGTGCCTGGGGTAAAGGAGCAGGTAAGTTTGCGGAACTGGTGGCAGAGAAGTCTGGCGGTAAAATTAACGTTAAAGTCTACTATTCTGCCCAGCTCATGGCAGGAAAACAGACATCAGAGTTTATGATAGTACGCAATGAAGCGGCTGACTTTGCTCTTTCATCTACCATTAATTGGTCTCCTCAAGCAACAGAGTTGAACCTTTTTGCCCTTCCTTTCTTTATTTCCAGTCAGCCAGATCCCTATAAGGCACTTGACGCCATTGAGGCCGGCAAAGCTGGGAAGTTCATTGCCGATGCTTTGCAGAAAAAAGGTGTTACAGTTCTGGGCTGGGGTGAGAACGGCTTTCGCGAACTCACCAACGGAGTCAAGCCCATTTCCTCGCCCGAGGATATGGCCGGGATGAAAATTCGTGTAGTAGGAAGCCCTCTCTACCTCGATATTTTCAAGGCGCTGGGAGCCAATCCCATCAATATGAACTGGGGAGAAGCTGTAACCGCATTTCAGCAGGGAGTTGTTGATGGGCAAGAGAACCCTGTTAACTCTGTAATCCTTCCATACAAAGTATTCGAATTCCATAAATACCTTACAGATTGGCATTATGTGGTGGATCCCCTTCTGTACGCAGTAAACAACAGGGTGTGGACATCTTTTAGTTCAGAAGATCAGAAAATGATAATGGAGTGTGTGGAAGAAGCTTCCAAATACCAGAAGGCCCTTGCTCGTGTTGGTCTTGACGGTGATATTTCCCTAGCCTATCTCAAGGAGATCAATGAAGTGCCTCAGGTCATAGAACCCTACAAATACCTTGAAGAGCAGGGAATGATGATAACAAGGCTCAGCGCTGACCAGATAAAGGTTTTTGTCGAAAAGACAAAGCCTGTTTACGATACATGGAAAGAGAAAATCGGCAAAGACCTTGTGGAAGCCGCAGAAGCTGATATGGCTTCTGTAAAGTAGTCATACTCTGTAATAAGGAGGAGGAGCGCCTTTCCTCCTCCTTATAAAAAAGGGGTTGTTGGCCTTATGCTAAAAAAACTTTGGGACCACTTCGAAGAGCTTGTCGGCGCTGTGATGCTGATGATTATGGTCAGCATAGCTTTTATCAATGTTGTAACACGGTATTTTATTAAATACCCCTTGTCTTTTACAGAAGAGATAGAGGTCAATCTTTTTGTATGGCTCGTTATGCTTGGAACCTCTATGGCCTTTAAACAGGGGGCTAATTTAAGTATGACCTTTTTTTACGAGCGTTTGGCGCCCAAAAAACGCCTGATTTGCTTTGTTTTCTCTACGGCGGCATCAATTCTGTTTTTTGCTGTTCTTGCCTATTATGGATATGTGGAAGTCATAGATGAAATAGCTTTGGATGTTACTACAGAATCCCTGGATATCCCAGTCTGGATCTATACCATTGCTACTCCTGTTTTTTCGGTGCTCATTATTTTACGGCTTTTGCAGCATTCTATTCAAACCTATAAAGAACATCAGTTTTGAGGGGGCTTATATGATGACTGAAATTCTTAAAGACCCCGCTTTGTGGGCGCTTATTATTTTTGTAATACCCCTTTTGCTCAAGTTTCCAATAGCAGTGGCCCTTGGGGGATCGGCCCTTTTTGTATCGTGGCATTGGAGCCTGGGGCACCAAATGATTTCCTATAACTTTTATGCCGGCATAGCTAAATTCCCCCTTCTGGCCATTCCTTTCTTTATTTTAGCTGGGGTCATTATGGAAAAAGCTGGCATTGCGGTGCGGATCATCAATCTTATAAAGGAACTGGTAGGCTCCGTCACGGGAGGACTCGCGATAGCGACTGTAGGGGTGGCCACCTTCTGGGGAGCGGTCAGCGGCTCTGGCCCAGCAACTGTTGCTGCCCTCGGGTTGATCCTTATCCCCGGAATGGCGGCTGCCGGATACGATAAGGCTTTTTCTGCCGCTGTAGTGTCTGTTTCTTCTGGTCTGGCAATAGTCATTCCGCCAAGCATAGCATTTATTGTGTACGGCGTTGTTACAGAGACGTCAGTCAGCGCTCTTTTTGCGGCTGGTGTTTTCCCGGGTATAGTGGTGGCTCTGTTTTTAATGCTTTTTGTTTATTTTATAAGTAAAAAACACGGATATCACGGAGAGCCCCGTGGGGGGAGAGAAAAGCTCTTAAAAGCATTTAAAGAATCATTTTGGGGTTTGTTGACTCCGGTTATTATCCTTGGAGGAATCTACGGAGGTATTTTTACTCCCACGGAAGCCGCGGCTGTCGCTGTTTTTTATGGTCTCTTTGTGGGTGTTTTTGTCTATAGAACCATAACTGTGAGAGTTATGTACGAAATTCTTGTTTCAAGTGTTATCTCCACTGCCGTTGTCATGATCGTCGTTACCTGTGCCGGTCTCTTCTCATGGGTAGGTGCCACAGTAGGGCTTATTGATAAGGCTGCGGATCTCCTTCTAAACCTTTCTGGTAACCCTATGGTTATTTTGTTGCTTATCAATGTTATTTTGCTTTTGGCGGGAATGGTTCTCGATGCCATTTCTATCTACTACGTTTTTCTTCCCATTCTCATACCTATTATGGCTCACTTTGGATGGGATCCTATCTGGTTTGGCGTCGTAATGACGGTTAACCTCGCTATAGGGCAGGTGACACCTCCTGTAGCTGTCAACTTGTATGTGGGAGCCAATATCAGTAAACTCTCTATGGAAGATATCAGTAAACCTGCAATGCCTCTGGTGTTAGCATCCATATTGGCCCTAATTGTAATTACGCTGTTCCCCACGATCTCTACGTTCTTGCCTAAAGCTTTTAATCTTTATTAAGCAATATGGAAGGAGGTTTATTATGGCTACGCTGGTAACCATGCCAAAATTAGGACTCACCATGAACAGCGGTTCTGTCTCTGAGTGGAAAAAAAAGGAAGGGGATGCTGTCAAGAAGGGAGAGATCCTATTTATCGCCGCTACGGATAAATTGACCTTTGATGTAGAATCGCCGGAAGAAGGATTCTTACTGGCCATTATTGTGAATATCAACGAAGAGGTCTCTGTGGGTTCTCCTCTCGCTGTCATAGGAGAAAAAGGTGAAGATTACTCGCCCCTTATAGGTGTTTCTCCAGAGCTGACTTCAAAAGGTTTCATCAAAGCATCCCCCCTGGCGAAAAAAACGGCCAGAGACCTTGGAGTTGATATATCTCAGGTTCATGGGAGCGGGCCAGAGGGGCGTATTGTAAAAAAAGATGTAGTAGCCTTCGCTGAAAGCCCATCTGCCTATGAGAAGGTCAAGGCGTCGCCAATGGCAGAACGTATGGCTGCAGAGCTTGGTGTGGATCTTGCTGCCATTGAGAAGCAGGGGCGTATTATGAAAGAAGATGTCATGACCACTGTTTCCTCTCTTCCATCTCGCATTTTAGCAGAGGACCGTCGTATTCCTCTGTCAAACATGAGGAGGGTCATTGGCGAGAGAATGCTTCTTTCCACAACGTCCATTCCGGCAGTCTCATACAATATGGAAGTTGACTTTACATTTCTTATAGCTTTCAGAAAGAGTGTGAAAGTGGCTGTTTCGAAACAGGGCGTGAAAATCTCTTACAATCATATTTTCATGAAAATATGTGCTCAGGCTCTTATGGAGCATCCCATGGCCAATGCCTCCCTTGAAGGGCAGGAAGTAATTCTTCACGGAAATGCAAATATCGGATTGGCTGTTGCTCTGGAAGGCGGCCTTGTAGTTCCTAATGTGAAGGGGGTTCAAACTAAATCCCTCTCCCAGCTTGCTGTAGAAACAGAAGATCTTGTGGCCAGGGCGCGTGCTAACCAGCTTGAACTGGAAGAGATTCAGGGCGGAACCTTTACTATTACAAATATGGGAATGTTTGGCTTACACAGTTTTACTCCCATAGTGAATCCACCAGAAGCATGTATTTTGGCTATTAATACTATTGTGGATCGTCCAGTAGTCATAGACGGAGAACTTAAGGTTCGCCCTATGGCCATGCTCTCCCTTAGCGCAGACCATCGCCTTCTGGATGGGGCAGATGCCGCTAAATTTCTCGCCAGGATTAAGGAACTTGCAGAAAATCCCTACCTGTTGCTTTTGTAGGGATAAGGAGGAGGTTGGCAGCGGCTTATGGCACATTCTATAACAATGCCGAAACCCGGCTTGACAATGACAGAAGGTCCAGCTCCCATAGCAGAACCCCTTCCTTCTGTTGGAGAGCAAAAGAAACATGTGGTTATCATTGGGGGAGGTCCGGGAGGGTATGTAGCAGCCATTCGCGCTTCTCAGCTGGGCGCCCGTGTGACCCTTGTGGAGAAAAAACGTCTTGGAGGAGTATGCCTTAACGTGGGCTGCATCCCTACAAAGGTTCTTCTACATTCAGTAGAACTTTTTACAGCCATCAAGAAGGCATCCCATCTTGGAATTGTTGCAGAGAAGGTTTCAGTGGATTGGAATGCCCTCATGAAGCGAAAAGAGAAGGTTGTGGATCACCTGACAGGCGGTGTTGGCATTTTACTGAAATCCAATGATGTAGAAGTAATTGATGGCTTCGCGAAGTTTTTATCCCCTCGCTCTGTGGGTGTAAAACTGAAGGATGGCGGGGAAACCAGAATTGAGGCCGATTCTTTTATTATCGCTACAGGATCCGAGCCTGTAATTCCTGCCATACGGGGGTTTGATATTCCAGGTGTTATTACCAGCAATGAGGCCTTAAGCCTGGAAAAAGTGCCTTCGTCAATGGTTGTAGTTGGCGGAGGAGTTATTGGGATGGAGTTTGCATCGATCTATGCTTCTTTGGGAACGAAAGTTACTGTGGTAGAAATGCTGCCAGACATTCTTCTTAATATGGATGAGGAATTGGTTCAGATCATTAAAGGAGTTCTCGCCCGTTCAAAGGTTGTTTTTCACACATCTTCTAAAGTGACAGAAGTAAAGGAGAGGGCGGGCGTGCTGGCAGTCAGCGTTGAAAGTCCTGATGGAACAGTGACCGTAGAGGCCGAAAAGGTGCTTGTATCTGTAGGACGCCGCCCTGTTATCAATGGCCTTGGGCTTGAAAAAGCCGGAGTCATAACAGAGAAGGGGCGTATCCGTGTTGATTCTTATCTCCGCACCAACGTGAGTCACATTTATGGAATAGGTGATTGCGCTTCTCCCATAATGCTGGCTCATGTGGCCTCTCGTGAGGGAATTGTAGCTGCGGAGAACATTATGGGAAGGTCTGTTACCATGGATTATAAAACTGTTCCCAGCGCAATCTACACCTCACCAGAGATAGCGTCGGTCGGGCTCACTGAGAGGCAGGCTCGGGAAAAGGGGTTTAAGGTGAAGGTCGGGCGGTTCCCCCTGGCTAATAACGGAAAGTGCATTATTATGAATGACATTGATGGATTGGTGAAGTACGTGATCCATGAGAAGTACAATGAAATTTTGGGTGTACATATCATAGGGCCAAGGGCCACAGATCTTATTGTGGAGGGAGCTTTGGCCCTTCGTCTGGAGGCCACGGCGGAGGAGATTATTTCTACAATCCATGCCCATCCCACCATAGGAGAAGCTTTGGCAGAAGGGGCTCTGGCAGCCTTGGGGCGGGTTATTCACCTGCCAGCAAAAAAATAGCGCAATGAATAAGCCGGAGGATGTAATTTCCCTCCGGCTTATTCATTGCCTACGAATCTTCTTCAAGGCGGAAAAGGGCATCTTTAAAACATTCAGTAAGGGTTGGGTGGGGGTGGATGGTTCGGGCCACGTCTTTTGCCTTCATTCCCTGGGCTACAGCGAGAGCTGCTTCGCCGATAAGAGAAGAAGCTTCCGGACCTATGATATGGACGCCAAGCAGACGGTCATCTTCCTGAGAAGCAATAACTTTGACAAATCCGTCTGTATTATTGAGGGCCTGTGCCATTCCGTTCCCCAGAAAGTACGCCCTGGCAACCTTTACAGAAATATTGCGGGCCTCAGCTTCGTCTTCCGTTATACCGGCTACAGCGATTTCAGGGTCGCAGAAGACGCACCATGGCACATGGTCAGGATTGATGACATATTCTCTTCCAAGGATATGCTCGATTGCGCTCAATCCGTGATACTCTGCCAGATGGGCGAGCATCATTCCGCCAGTAACGTCTCCGATGGCATATACCCCGGGAACATTTGTTTCCATATGCTTATCTACTTTTATGCCTTTTTTCGAGTATTCTATAGCCGAATCCTCAAGTCCGTACCCATCAAGAATGGGGATCATGCTCGAGGCAAGAATAAGGCGATCGCAGTTGATGTCAACAGCTCCCTTTGGCGTGGTTCCGCAAACCTTGACCTGTTCTCCTTCGAGAAGAGCCTTTTCAGGGGCAAAGTAATCTACCATGGTGATCTTCATCTTCTTGAGGGATTGAATGAGTTTCTTTTTCACATCTTTGTCGGCACGGCGCAGAACCTGGTCTGAGTGTTTAAGGATGGTGACTTCCTTGCCCATGCGTCTTAAGAGAACAGCGAGTTCCACGGCGATAACACCCGCTCCTATGACAGCTACAGATTTTACTTCTTCACAGTCGGGATATTTCCAGAGTTCTGGATAGGTTACAGCGTAATCCCCTGTAATGATGCCAGGGAGGTCTGCCCCTTCAAATTCCATGGCCAGGGAACGGGCACCGGTGGCAATAATAAGGTTTCTCCCTTCAATTTGCCGTATCCCTTCGCTGGTCTGAACTTCTACTATTTGGGTTTCTCCAGTGCTGATGATTTTTCCCGTACCCAGTACGACTTCCACGCCTGACATTTTCATGAGAGTGGAGATTCCACTGTTGAGTTTCTCAACGATTTGCTCTTTATGGTTCCACATTTCTTCAATGGTTCCATGGCCGCCTATGATTCGCGCAAAATATGCTTTTGTAGGAATGCAGCCGCGGTTCAGGCATGTTCCGCCGAGACGGGCTTTTTCTATCATCACTGTTTTTAAACCGTTTCTGGCTGCGAGCTCAGCTGCCTTATTGCCGCCAGGGCCGCCGCCCAAAACAATAACGTCGTACATATGCACACCTCCTGTTCTTAACTTTGAAATAAAATGGACCCGGCGAAATGGTATTCTGCCGGGTCCCCACGACGTACCGGTTTTACTCTGCTGGATTCCAGCGAAGAACTGGTTTTCTTGCGGCCAGGGTTTCGTCAAGCCGTGAAACAATTGTTCCATAAGGTGCTTCTTTGAAGCGTTCAGGATTCTCCTTGGCTTCCTTTGCCACAGAAATCATGGCCTCTATGAAAGAATCCACTTCTTCTTTGCTTTCGCTTTCAGGCGGTTCCACCATGATTGCTTCTTCCACGAGCAACGGGAAATACACTGTTGGCGGGTGGAAGCCATAGTCTATGAGCCGTTTGGCTATATCCAAGGTAGAAACGCCGCTTTCATGGTGCTGTTTTCTCCCTGAAAGCACAAACTCATGTTTGCAAATTCGCTTAAAATCGAGATCGAAGTATTCTTGCAGCTGAACCTGTGCATAGTTTGCGTTAAGCACCGCATTTTCAGCCACAGCCCTCAGTCCGTCTGGTCCCATGGTGCGGATATAGGTATAGGCCCGCACTAAGACGCTGAAGTTCCCGTAAAAGGAACGAACTTTCCCAATGGAAAGGGGGCTGTCATAGTCAAATTCGTAACCATTATCTTTTTTGACTATAGAGGGAACTGGTAAAAAGGGAACGAGTTTTTCACAAACACCCACCGGGCCAGATCCCGGACCGCCTCCGCCATGGGGAGTGCTGAAGGATTTGTGAAGGTTGAGATGGATCACGTCAAATCCCATATCCCCAGGTCGCGTTTTCCCAAGAATGGCGTTGGCGTTGGCTCCATCGTAGTATAAAAGGCCCCCTGCGTCGTGAACGATTTGGGCGATTTCAAGGATGTCTTCTTCGAAGAGACCGAGAGTGTTGGGGTTCGTTAACATGATTCCGGCAATCTCATCTGACATAAGGGCTTTGAGTGCCTCTACGTCAACATTGCCACGTTCATTGGATTTAACCTCAACCACATCAAAACCTGCAACGGCAGAGGACGCTGGATTTGTTCCGTGAGCTGTATCTGGGACGATCATTTTAGTACGTTTTGAGTCTCCACGATGTTCGTGGTAGGCTTTTATGATCATGACCCCTGTTAGCTCTCCGTGGGCTCCTGCCGCAGGCTGAAGAGATACGGCCTTCATTCCTGTGATTTCTGCCAGCATGGCAGAAAGCTCGTACATAAGGGCGAGGGCTCCCTGAACGGTATGAGGGCATTGCAGGGGATGTATCCCAGTGAAGCCAGGCAGATTAGCCATGTCTTCATTGATCTTAGGGTTGTATTTCATAGTGCATGAACCAAGAGGATATAGCCCTTCGTCCACGGCAAAGTTCAATTGAGAAAGGCGAGTGAAGTGACGGACTACATCCACTTCGCTTACTTCAGGTAAGCCGGCTTTCTCTTTCCTCAACATTGCTTCGGGAATGAGTTTTTCAAGCTTCTCTTGTGGGACGTCCATTTCTGGAAGAGAGTAACCTTTTCTTCCAGGAACGCTTGTTTCAAAAATAGGCGGCACAAGTCGAATCATGCCTTATCCCCCCTTGCTATCTTGGCAAAGCGGTGGATTTCTTCTTTGGTCCGTTTCTCAGTAACGGCTACAAGCCAGCTGTTTTTGAGTTCAGGGTAGTCCTTGGAGAGGTCATATCCACCAATGATTCCTTCCTTATAGAGTCGTTTGTTAATTGACACTGGAGCCTCTTCAGGCGTTACTACGAACTCTCTGAAGAAGGGGGCGTCAAAGGCTGATTTAAAGGTTCCGTTTTCTGTAAGAAGTTTCTTCGTATAGGCTGCTTTTTGCAGACATGCATTAGCGACCTCACAAAGTCCTTCTTTGCCCATAAGGCTCATATATATGGCTGCCATAACGATGTTAAGGTTATGGTTAGAGCAGATATTTGATGTGGCTTTTTCTCTGCGAATATGTTGCTCACGAGCCTGAAGGGTCAGAACGTAGGCAGTGTTTCCTTTCCTGTCCAGTGTTTGTCCTACGATTCGTCCTGGCATTTTCCGCATATATTTTTTTGTCACTGCAAAAAAGCCAAAACCAGGACCACCGAAATTCATGGCATTGCCTATGGGCTGTCCGTCACCAATGACCACATCTGCTCCGTAAACTGCGGGTGGCTCAAGGAGAGCAAGGGCCATGAGGTCAGTTGCCACTATAAAAACAGCACCGGCATTCTTGGCCGCTTCCCCTATGGCAGCAAGGTTTTCCAGAACGCCAAAAAAGTTCGGGCTTTGCACGATTACGGCTGCTGTGTTGGATGAAATTTGTTTGTTGAGATCCTCCATGTCAATGCTGCCGTTCTTAAAACCCACCTCTTTGACGGTAAGGTGCTGATAAGGGGCATAGCTCTTAAGAACCTTCCTGCTTTCAGGGTGGACGGATCGAGCAACGAGTACTTCGCTCCTTTTTGTAGAGGCTCCTGCCATAAATGCAGCCTCAGCCATTGCTGAAGCGCCGTCATACATGGAAGCGTTGGACACGTCCATTCCTGTGAGTTCGCAAATCATGGTCTGATACTCAAAAATAGTCTGAAGAGTACCCTGGCTCACTTCTGGCTGGTACGGCGTATAACTTGTAAGGAACTCCTGCCTGCTGACCAGATGGTTGACCACTGTAGGGATAAAGTGATCGTATATTCCAGCGCCAAGGAAATAAGCATATTTGTCCGCGCTGGCATTAGAGGCAGCCATAGAACGAATATGCCTGCCCAGCTCAAGTTCTGAAAGAGCGGAAGGAATGTTTAAATCTTCTTTTAGTTGAATTGATTCAGGGATGTCAGCAAACAGTTCCTGAATAGAGGAAACACCCACTCTATGGAGCATGTCTTTTTGCTGTTCCTCCGTGTTTGGAATATAACGTGCCATAAACTACGCCCCCTCTTTCGTTTCGAGGCTGTCACACAGCTTCTCGTAGGCCTCCCCGTCAAGAAGATTGTCAAGTTCTGAGGTATCGGACATTTCCAATACAACGATCCAGTTGGCGTAAGCGTCTTCATTGAGAAGTTCAGGTGAATCCTCAAGCCCTGAGTTGACTTCTACAACGGTGCCGCTTACAGGAGCGTACACGTCGTTAGCTCCTTTTACTGACTCCACTACGCAAAGGTCGCTGCCTGTTGAAAATTCAGCACCTTCTTCCGGGAGTTCCACATAAACAATGTCACCCATTGCATGCTGCGCGTAGTCTGTAATTCCTATACGAGCCTTGCCGCCTTCAACTTTCACCCATTCGTGACTTTCTGTGTACTTAAGGTCTTTCAATACTTTTGCCATTATCCGTAACCTCCTTTTCTCTTTTACCGTTTGTAGTGTTTTTGATAAAAAGGTCTTTTGATCTTTTTAGCTTTCTTTTCTTTCCCGTGAATAACAATGAACATTTCTTCTTCGTCAGCCGCAGAAGCTTCAACGAGGGCAGAAGCAATGCTCTTATCAAGGCTTGGGGAATAACCACCTGTAGTCACCCTGCCTACGGTTCGTCCCTGAGCTCTGACTTCATACTGCTCTCTGGGAATTCCCTTGTCTATCATTTCAAGGCCGACGATCTTGCGGGGAACGCCGTTTTCCTTGAGTGCGGCAAGAGCATGTCGCCCAATAAATTCTGTGTTGAGCTTCACAAAGAACCCCAACCCCGCCTCTAGAGGGGTAATGTAGGCTGCCAGTTCATGACCGTAGAGGGGGAGGCCAGCTTCAAAGCGAAGGCTATCGCGGCATCCCAGGCCTGCAGGAAGAATACCGAACTCTTCTCCCGCTTTCATTACAGCATCCCATACAGGGGCGCCTTCGTCCCATGGCATGTAAATTTCGAAGCCATCTTCTCCTGTATATCCGGTACGAGACACAAGAGCGTCTACACCTGCCACTTTGACATTCTCAACAAACCGGAAGAACCCCAAGCTGGCAGGATCGAAATTAGCTATCTTTTTCAAAATCTCTTCTGCTTTGGGGCCCTGGAGGGCGAGTTCACTGTACTGAGGAGATAAATTCTCAACAGTTACGCCTTCTGTAACATGGTCGTGGAACCAGAGGACGTCCTTGTCTGTGTTTGAAGCATTGATAACCAAAAAGTAGTTCTCTGTGGAAACCTTATAGACAAGAAGATCGTCTACAACCCCGCCATTGGGGTAGCACATAAAGGTGTAAATGACCTGTCCGTTTTCCATAGCTGTGATATCGTTAGTCATCATGTTCTGAAGCCAGGCTTCAGCTTTGGGTCCCGCGACTCTAACTTCTCCCATGTGGGAAACGTCGAAAAGACCAGCAGCAGATCTAACTCTCTTGTGTTCTTCGACTATACCTGCCGTGTATTGAACAGGAAGTTCCCAACCGCCAAAATCGACCATTTTCCCGCCGTGAGCGAGATGTTTCTCGTAGAATATTGTTCGTCTCACAACCTCACCTCCGTATGATGCTAAAACATATGGGCCCAATCTTTTTCGAGCCAACATGCCATTTCCTGTACCTCCTGGGGCATTGATTCTGGGAAGTTCCTTCTTAATGCCTTGGCAAGAACATCTCCTTGTAAAGGAACTCCCTTTAAAAAGGGAGCAAGGCTTGCTATAAGATCCCCGTCCATGGCATCAGAATATATATGGCACTGAGACACGCTCCCTTCTCTCACATGAAATCCCAACGCTACATGTCCCCAGTCAAAACGGTTTTCAATTTCTACGTCAAAATCTGGAGATAGCCCATATATCCATGAAGGATTACTATATTTTTTATAGAGGGTCTTAACTTCTTCTTTTTTCATGATATCTGAAAGGGAAATATTTTCACCTTCTCCGCCATATTCTTCCAGAAAAGAAGCCTTTATCGCTTTTTTGACCACATCGATAGATAGAGAAGTGTTAAATTCTTTGAGATTTGCAACACGGGATTTGACAGAATCGATCCCTTTCGCCTTTAACTTGGCTGCGGGGGGTTGAAGGTAACGGACCATCCGGTCAATGTCTACATCTATTAATATTGTACCATGATGATATCGCCCAGCTTTGCCTTGGTAAAAAGCATTGCCTGAAACCTTGCGATTTTCTACAAAAATATCATTTCTGCCGCTAAAGGAAGCTGGAATGCCTATGGAGCGAAAGGCAGCAACAAGAACTTTTATATGACGAATGAAGTCGTAACTAAGATGTGAAGCAAGAAAGGTGAAATTCAAATTACCCAAATCGTGATAGACGGCACCACCGCCCGAGAGCCTACGGACTAAAGTTCCCTTCTCTTCTGATAGAAGGCTTGTGCGGCACTCTTTCCAGGCATTCTGGTTTCTTCCGATGACAACGGTATGTTCATTTTGCCAAAGGTAAAGAATTACAGAATGGCTAGAAAGATGTGAGAGAAGATGTTCTTCAATAGCCAGGTTGATCCGTGGATCAACAAAAGGAGATTCAGCAAGAAAAGTCTTAACTTTTAGCATGGCGGTTAGCCCCCTTTGATGTAAAAAGCCCACAACAGAACAATACCTCCGTTGCAGGCTCCGATCCCCTAGAGAGACAAAACTAAAAAACCATCTCCATAACCTGGCCGTTGTTTAGATGATTCATACAGTGTCTCCTCGGCGCCTCATCGAGTCTCTTAGAACATGAAACGAAACTCGAATCGCTCTTATTCAATTTATTACAAGTCTATAAGATATGAGTATATAAAGTCAACAGAATGATGTTTAGATTATATATTCTTTAAGTTATGAAAATTCGCAAGAGATGCAAGGTGCTTTTTCTATGTTATATTGATTTTACCAGAATGAGTAGAGGTAAAAACTAAGGGTATGAGGAGGGATTTGCTAATGAAGAACAGGATTCAGATTTTCACAGTTTTTGCTGTTGTATTAGCAATGCTTTGTATGGTGCCATTCCGTGTTTTTGCCGGAGATCTCATTGTTTACTCAAGTGTGGACGAAGAAAATGCCCGTCATATTCTTGAGGCATTTACAAAAGAGACTGGAATAAAGGTCCAGATGGTTTTTCTATCTTCCGGGCCGGCTCTTAGCCGGATCGAAGCTGAAAAAGCCAACCCCCAGGCCGATGTCTGGTTTGGCGCCCCCAGTGAAAATCACATAGTAGCAAGGGAAAGAGGACTGACAGAGCCTTACGTTTCTTCAGAAGAGAGCCGCCTTGCCGCAAATTTTAAAGATCCGGAAGGGTACTGGCATGCTTTTTATATGAACCCCATTGGCATTGGAGTTCTCCCAGACGAACTGGCTGCCGAAAAGATTCCAGTTCCCCAGTCATGGGAAGATTTGAAGCATGAAGGTTTGAAAGGCATGATTCAAATGCCTTCACCCCAATCCTCCGGCACAGCCTTTGCTATTATGATGACCCTTATAAGCATTTATGGAGAAGATGAAGCCTATGCCTATATGAAAGCTCTTAATCCTAATATCCAGACCTATACGCAGAGCGGAACTGGACCCAGCAAGAACCTTGCTATTAAGGAAGCCAAGGTGGCCATTCAGTTTACCCCCGCTTTCCTGAAACTTGTAGACGAAGGATTCCCGGCAACGGTCATCTTCCCAAAAGAAGGCGTGGGTTATGAGGCGGCAGCCCTGTCCATCATTAAGGGTGTAAAGAATAAAGAAGAAGCCCACAAACTTGTTGACTGGATACTCTCGAAAAAGGGACAGGAGTCTTTAAGCGAAAACAAAACATATTTCTTCCCTGTGCGAAGTGATGTTTCAGCGGGAGAGGGCCTGCCACCCCTTTCTGAGATCAAACTCATCAATTATGACATAGAGAAAGCGGCTCAGGAAAAAAGCCGCCTTATTGATCGTTGGGTAACTGAAGTTCTCGGTCAATAAACAATAAGCGATTCTCATATTGCTATGGTCAACAATAAGGGGCTGGAGAGATCTGGCCCCTTTTTTCAGGAGGTTTTTTATGTCATATATACGTCGAGCTAAGCGGGAACTGCAGCTTCTTTGGCGTGACCCACTTCTTGCTTTTTTAGTGGGTATTGTGGCTTTTGCCCTTATTCTTTTTGTTCTTTTCCCCCTCATTTCTGTGCTGATTAGAAGCTTTCAAACTCAGGAAGGAGCATTTTCCCTCGTTAATTACCGCCGTTTCTTTACTTTTCGTTATCTTAGAAGTGCACTGAGTAATAGCCTTTTTGTAGGAATAGCTACAGGGGTTGCGGGTGTTGCAATTGGATATATAGCAGCCTTTACTATTACGAGGACAGCTATTCCCGGGAAGAAGGTTTTACATATCCTTTTTATTTTACCAATTATTTCCCCGCCCTTTACCAGCTCACTGGCCATATTGATGCTCTTCGGAGCGAATGGCCTTATTACGAAAGGATTATTAGGACTGAAGAATTTCAGTATCTATGGTTTTAAAGGAGTACTCCTTTCTCAGATATTTACCTTTGCTCCTGTAGCGTACCTAACACTGCGTGGGGTTCTTGAATCTCTTAACCCCACGTTGGAGGACGCGGCAATGAATGTAGGTGCTTCTCGCTGGCAGACTTTCTGGAAAGTAACTTTCCCATTGAGTCTACCGGGTATAGCCAGTGCTTTTCTAGTGGTGCTTATTGAGTCCTTAGCCGATTTTGGAAATCCCCTTGTTCTGGCGGGAAGCCGTTTCCCTATGCTTTCCATCCAGGCATATCTCGAGATTACAGGTTCCTTCAATCTTCCCCTGGGAGCGGCCTTAGCTGTTGTGTTGCTTATCCCATCTATAACAGCCTTTGCCATTCAGCGCTATTATCTTGAAAAACGGCAATATACGACCATTACGGGGAAACCTGTAGCTTCATCATCAAAGCTGGTGAGCCGCGGAGCACGAAAATGCCTGCAGACTTTTGTCGCCTTATTCGCTCTATTTGTGCTCCTTTTTTATGGAACGATTTTTCTCGGGGCCATGACTCGTGTTTGGGGATATGACTTTTCTCTTACAGCCAGGCACTTTGCCTATGCCCTGAGTGTAGGGTTTGATACGATAAAAGATACCTTAGTCATTGCTGCTTTGGCGACACCTATTTCTGGGCTTCTTGGCATGCTTATTGCTTTTATGGTGGTTCGCCTCTCTTTTCCTGGAAAAGGAACTTTAGAATTTGTTTCTATTCTTAATTTTGCCGTCCCTGGAACGGTTGTAGGTATTGGATATATTCTTGCTTTTAATAAACCGCCTCTCCTTCTTATTGGGACTCTCGTCATTCTTGTGCTCAATTTCATTTTTCGTTATATCCCTGTGGGAATTCAGTCGGGAGTTGCCGTTTTAAGACAAATAGATCCCACAATAGAAGAGGCGGCACAGAATCTTGGAGCTGATGGTATGACTACTTTTCGAAAAATTACGTTGCCTCTTATAGCACCGGCGTTCTTTTCTGGCCTTGTCTTCGCTTTTGTAAGGGCCATGACGGCCATAAGTGCCGCTATTTTTCTCGTTTCAGCCCGGTGGAACCTTCTCACGGTCCAGATACTCAACGAAGTTGGGTCGGGACGGTTGGGTGTGGCAGCGGCTTTCAGCGTTATTTTGGTGGCGATTGTCCTTGTAGCCATGGTCATTATCAGCCGCCTCGTTTCGGGTCGAGCCGGTGGAATGAAAGCCTTAGAGATATCAAAGGAGCTGTAGCCCTATGGAACTTTACATAAAAAAAATTGTCAAGGATTTTGGCAGTTATGATGATCCCTCCAATCGAGTTCGAGCGGTAGATCGGGTGGACCTTCATGTAAAAGAGGGGGAACTTATCACCCTTTTAGGGCCGAGCGGTTGTGGGAAAACAACGTTGCTTCGAATGATTGCCGGCTTTGAAGATCCCACAGAGGGAGATGTTTTTTTCGGGGATCGAAGGGTCAACGATGTGGCTCCCAACCATAGGAACGCTACCATGGTTTTTCAGTCTTATGCCATCTTTCCTCACCTCAATGTGTATGAGAACATTGCCTTTGGCCTGCGTCTCAAGAAAATGGAGGAGAGCAAAATCCGTGAAAAAATGGAAGGGGTCATTGATCTCGTTGGATTGACGGGGCTGGAATCCCGACAGCCCAGCCAGCTTTCCGGCGGTCAGCAGCAAAGGGTGGCTTTGGCCAGGGCCATTATAATGGAGCCGGCCCTTTTGCTTTTTGATGAACCCCTCTCTAATCTTGACGCAAAATTACGGGAGCAAATGCGTATAGAGATTCGCCATCTTCAGAAACGACTTGGCATTACCAGTGTCTATGTAACCCATGACCAGGCGGAAGCCATGAGTATATCTGATCGAGTGGTAGTCATGAACAAGGGGCGGATAGAGCAGGTGGGAACTCCCATTGAACTTTACGCAAGGCCGTCGAATTCTTTTGTTGCGGCTTTTATAGGAAAGGTCAACTTTATGCCTGCAAAAATAGAGGACAAAAAACATGTCCGCATTGGCTCTTCCCTTTTAGATGTTATGGCTATTCCTGAGGCGTGTCATGTTGGAGATATTGTTATAGCGACCCTTCGTCCCGAAGCGATAGAAATAGATAACATAAAAAGCGATGATGTACACCATGGAGAAGGAAGAATTCTCCGACGTACTTTTTTAGGAACCATAATTGAGTATGAAATTGAGGTTCACAATACGGTTTTTCACGATCATCTTATTGTTCATACTGTGAACCCCATAACGCAGACCCTTTTTGAAGTGGAAGAGGAAGTGTTCATTCGTTTTAAAGAAGAAGCCATACACCTTCTCGATGAGTCGGCATCTTCTTTTAGCCACAAATGAAAGAAACAAGCTCTTCTTTGGGTATGGAGGCGAAATATTTTTCAGTATCAATGGAAGCGAGCCTTTTTCTCAGGGCCTTTTCTTCATAGAGGCAATGTAAAAGATGACCTTCGAAAATATTAAGGTTCTCGTCGCCAAAGAAATCTCCGAAAAAACGACAGCCTGTTATAACCCCGTCTTTTATGTTAAAGCAGGCCTCCACTTTGCCGGCATTGAAACGCCGGCTCTTTTTTTCTGTAAATTCAGGGGATCTTCCCCAATTCCAGCTCCATGTACTGTATTTTTCTTCAATGAGCCTTTCAATGTTTTTACGGTCGTCTTGTGAGAGAAAGTAGGGCTTGAAACCCTCCTTTTTATCCATCTGGCGAAGAATTGCATCTTTAAAGGCTTCAATACTCATAGGGCGGGGAAGCCACTGAAGAATATTGGTAACTCGGCTTTTTACTGATTTAGCGGCTTTAGACTGGAATTTATCTTCTGAAACTTTCAATGCTAAAGAGAGCTTCTCCAGGTCTGAATTAAAGAGAAGGGTTCCATGATGAAGAAGCCTTTTTTTATCCATATGCTGGGCATTTCCAGAGAACTTTAGACCATTGATGGCCAGGTCATTCCGGCTGTTGAATTCAGCATATACCCCAAGGCTTTGCAGCACATCTACGATCGGCTGGGAGTGCTTTTGAAAATCGAAGGGATTGTCTGAATCGTTAGGTACGGCAAAGGTGTAGTTGAGATTTCCAAGATCATGATAGACAGCTCCCCCTCCGGTGATGCGGCGAATGACGTGAAGATTGTTTTCCCTTACAAAAGGCTCATTGACCTCTGCCGCTGTATTTTGAAAGCGCCCGACGATAATTGATGGGCTATTTCGCCATAGCAGCATAAATTTCTCTTTGTACGTTGAGAGAAGAGAGTAAACATATTCTTCAAGAGCAAGGTTGTACCGCGGGTCTGTGCAAATGTTCTCTATATAGTACATGTGAGTACCTCCAGATACTAAAAGTGCGGATAGCCTTTGTCTTTTTCTGACCTTAAACGTTGACTTTATAGTGTAGCGTATATAGATCTATCAGTGAGCGTATATGAAAGGCGTATTCAGTCAAGTTTGCTGAAAGGGCCAGTCCTTCGGCAAATAGAAGTCCGCGAATTACAAAAATATCAGGCGACGTGGGAAGAGGCATGAGGTAGTGTTTTTCCTGGGGTTTAATATAACGGTTTTTATAATGACGGAATGTCACCAGTTCGGGGCGGGAAACCCAGATACGCATGAAAATGCCATACAGTTCAAAACAGTCACTGAGAGAGTAGTGCCCTATTTCGGAAGGAAGAGCGTCTTCTATTGTTTTGACTATAGACGGAGTTTTAAGGTGAGTTATGGTCTTCATTTTCGCTTCATTGAGCCTGGGCCATTTGTACAGTGCGGCATTCTTAGGGTTAGGTATGGCGCACCAGTTCGTAAGGCCGATCATGGAACACCACCATTTCCAGTCTTTTACAGTTTCTCTGGGTAAAAATGACGTATCAAAGGCCAGATTATGTACCACGATTCCTGACACGTGCCACTTTTTCCAGAAAGAAAGAAGGGCGTCCACATCTTCAAGAAAATAGAGGGGATAGGGTTCTGTCTGACGGAACCAATGAATTCTTTCCACTGTCAAACCATGAATCTTTTCAGTGGCATAGTCTGGTGTTTCTGTGGGAAAGTAAAAGCGATTAAAAAAATCACGGATATGTCCTCTGTCATCAAAAACAATGGAGGAAGCTGAGACAACAGAACTTCCCTTCAGTCCGTTCGTTTCGAGGTCAAAGACAGCAAAATTCATGGCCTATCCTCCTTTCTCCAGTGTAGCAATTGATTTTAGCATGGATTACACGAAGCCGTGCCATCCTGTTTACGTACTATAAAAAACATAGTAACCTGAATATGGAAATAGAATTGTGAAAAGTACACGTTTGGAGGGAACAGCTGTCTATGGATGCCTTTTCTTTGCGACAACGTATAGAAGTTTGTGAGAAATGTGAATTATGCGGAATGAGACAGCAGCCTGTTATCGGTGAAGGCTTGGCGGAGTGCAGGGTTATGCTTGTGGGGGAAGCTCCTGGCGCTACAGAAGATGAAACGGGGCGCCCCTTCGTGGGACGGTCAGGGAATCTCCTGTGCCAGCTTATTGAAGAAGCAGGCCTTTCTCGAGAATTCTTTTTCATTACCAATATGGTTAAGTGCCGCCCACCGGAAAATCGAAAACCTACAAAGGATGAGCTGGATGCCTGCCGCCCTTTTTTGGAAGAACAGATACGCCTCCTTTCCCCGTTATTGATTGTAACGGCAGGCAATACGCCCACCCAGTGGTTTCTCAACACGAGGAAAGGGGTTACAGCCCTGCGGGGGCAATATTATCCCTGGGATTTTGAAGGGAGGAAAATAAAGATCCGCCCCCTCTTTCATCCAAGTTATCTGTTGCGGAACAGATCGAGGGAAAAGGGGCGTCCTCTCCATCAGACCCTTTGTGATCTGCGAGAAATAGCTTCCTTTTTGAAATAGAGAAAGGGGCTTGTATGAACGCAAGCCCCTTTATGTTCTCTTTTTTGAGTGAGAACCTATTACTGGAGAATAGTAATGCGTTCCTCAGATTGAAGCTTTATTTCCCCTAGATGGCGGATATATTGGGCCAAACTTTCTACATCCCCTACCTGCATGCTATAGGCTGTGGGAGCCGCCATCTTAAATACGTAATATTTATCGCCCCCTGGAGCAAGCCAGTCGGTAGTCGTCACTGAGTAGACTGTGCCAGGGTTGAGTGGGGCCCATGTTCCGTCATCGTTCTCAACCATAACCTCAACAACCCGATCCCCATTCTCCAAAAGATCCCCATCGTTATTGATCAGAGCGGGTTTTTTCTTGAGATCGTATGAGACCTTCAAACCCGATACCTGTAAGAATCCGCCGGTAGGGGTTCGAAGGTTTCCATCATACCCATCTCCCTCACGAATGAGGGCGGAGGCGGATACTTCTAAAATGTCTCGGATTTGCTCCCCAGTGAGATCAATTCGAACAAGGGTGTTTCCGTAGGGTAACATTTCGTAAAGGGTTTTGTATGAGATTTCTCCGGCGGGGTATACCTTATCGCCGCGGATGCTTCCTCCGTTCATAAGCCCTATCTGGGTCTGACCATTCCAGCGGAGGGAATCGGCGATAAAATTCCCAAGAGGGGCTTCCTTTCCCCTTACCGCTGCCTTTGTGGCGTCAGCATCCTGCGTCATGATCCCTATAGGCTCGCCGAGTTTTTCATCAAGCTTTTCCTGGAAAGGGTTAATGAGCCATGCGACACGCTTATCCATGGGGATGTCGCTGGTGAGCTCCCGCGCTTTCCATGAAGAATTGCCTTCATCAAGCTTGCCATTTTTCACTGCTACTGTGGCGATGCCTATATACCTGCCCATTGAACCGCCATGGGAGACCATTGTTTTCCACCCATTGGGTCCCGTTATTATCTCAGGAGTTTCAAGAAGTGTGTGGGAATGGCCGCCTGTGATGATATGGATGCCTTCTACTGCCTGGGCGATGGCCCGATCTGCGTAGATGCCCACATGGGTCATAGCGACAATGATATCGCATTGCTCCTCATGAAGGATCTTTACCATGTGTTGGGCCTCTTCCTTGAGATCCTGACCTACACGGAAACCGCGGCTGCCCTTGGTGACAGAGAAAAGTTCAGGGGCGATGAGACCGAAGAAACCGATCTTCAGCCCATTGGCAGCGTCTTTGATGACGTATGGGTGATAAAGGTTTTGAAAAGCGGGAAGGTCTGTATGAAGATTCGCTACGGTAAAGGGGAACCGCGCATATCTCATCAAGTCCTCAAGCACTGAAGGGCCGAGATCGAATTCATGATTTCCTAAAGTGGCAATATCAATGCCAGCCAGGTTAAGCCCTCTGATCTCAGCAAGTCCTTTGTAGAAAAAGAAAAGCGGCCCTTCATTGATATCACCCATTTCCAAAGCAAAGACATTGCCGGGATTTTGGGCCTTTTCTTTGCCTATAAGAGTGGAAGCGCGAGCAAGTCCGCCTACTTCAACCTTAACTTTTTCCCCCTTCACTTCTTTGCTGATTGTGTAAGGATAGATGTGGCTATGGATATCATTAAGGGTCATAAGAGTAATGGAGCCGTCAACGGCTAGAGCACCTGCAGAGAGGATGAGGAGAAGACAACACGCTATAAGCCCTCTGACAATTTTTTTCCTCATAACCTCAGCCTCCTTTCATTGATACTCTTATTTATACTCTTCCACAACTATTTTGCCTTCAACAACCTCTTGAGTAAGTTCTTCCAACCGATGCCGCACATCTTCGGGAACGAGCTTCAGAGCACTATCAGACCAGGAGAGCCCCACGCCGTTGTTTTTGAGATCGCAAGAGACAACCTGCCCTCTGGGATAGTTTTCCTCTTTTTTAGCCTTTATGAGGTCGTAAGCCGCGTTATCCAGTCTCTTTAACATGGAGGTGAGAACCACTTCCGGCGCAAGGTATTCCTGAGGAGAATCAACACCTATGGCATAGAAATTAGCTTCTTTAGCCGCGGCGATAACTCCTTCCCCTGTTCCCCCTGCCACCTGGAAGATCACATCTGCGCCATTATGGTACTGGTTCAACGCCATTTCTTTTCCCTTCGCGGGGTCAGACCAGCTCCCCACAAAGCCCGTAAGGACCTCGCAGTCGGGATTGATATATTTTGCGCCCTGTTCATATCCCACAAAGAAGTTGTGAATGACGGGAATGTCTTCTCCCCCCACTGCGCCGATAATGGCTTCCTTATTAACGAGAGGATCGTTTTCACGGGTGGTCATCATTGCCGCCAGAGCTCCTGCCAGGAAACTTCCCTCATTTTCTTTAAAGTCTACGTAAGTGACATGGACTGTTTTGCCAGAAACGTCGAAATAGGCGAAATCTGTGTTGGGAAATTCCGGGGCTACCTGTTCGATGGCATCAATAAATTCAAAGCCGACAACAAGCACAAGGTCAAAGTTTTTGGCGGCAGTTGCCAGATATGGAACATAGTTAGCGGGGTCAAAATTACATTCCACCACTTTCCCTACGATGTCCAGCTCTTTTTTGGCCCGCTCTAGTCCCGCATTGGCAGAGTCATAAAATGACGCGTCGCCTAATTTGTTTGCGATGACAAGGGCGACTTTGATTTTGTCGGCAGCGAGGGCTCCTCCGGATGCTATCCCGAAAAGCAGTAGGCCAGCTAATAAAAGACACCATGTTTTTTTATGCATACCCTATCACCTCATCTATATATATTTGGAATCAGGCTTTTTTAGCCAGTTTCACCCCTTTCCAGTTCTTGAAGACAAGGGCTATAATAACCAGAATATAAGGAAGCATAAGGGCGAGATGGCTTGAGAATCCAAAGGATTGAAGCTCTATTCCCGCGGCTTGAGCAGCCCCGAAGAGAAAAACCCCTACAATGGACCAGAGAAGATTGCCGTCACCAAAGATTACAGCCGCTACAGCGAGCCATCCCCGTCCAGCGCTCATACCGCTTACAAAGGCAACCAAATAGGATGTAGAAAGAAATGCGCCAGCCAATCCCACCATGATTCCATTAATGGCCAAAGCCTTAAAACGAAGGCTGACGGGAGAAATCCCCGCAGCTGAAAGGGCTTCTTCATTTTCTCCTGCCGCTTTAAGACGCATCCCGAAGACTGTTTTAAAATCAACGAACCAGAATATAAAAAAGAGAATAGCTGCCAGGAGGATAAGGAGGGAAAAATTTCCTATGTAGGGCAACGAAATGTCAGGAATACGTACCATCCGCGGATCCCGAAAGCCGCCTTTTACGTGAAAGACGCTCTTCATGAGAAGAATTGAAAGGCTGTCTGCCAGTATGTTGAGGGTCATACCAACTACCCATATATTAGCCCTGAGAAAAACACAAAGCAAGGCAAAAAGCATATTAAAAATAAGTCCCGCCGCCATACCTGAGAGAACGCCGGCAATCCAGCTTTGAAAGAAGTAATTGCCAAGGACGGCAAAAAAAGACGAGATGAGCATAGCCCCTTCCTGGCTTATGTTCAAAACCCCAGTTTGCCGAGTCCATGTTCCGCCGAGGGCAGTGAGGAACAGCGGCGTTGACATCCTGATGGTAGCTCTGAGAAAGTCAAACATGGCTTAATCCTCCCTGATCCTGTTTGCCAGGCGATTAGCTACCGAGATTCCGGCAGTTACAAAAAGCACGGCGCAGCAGACAATGATTGAAACAAGTTCCTGAGGAATGTCTGTGACGAGTTCCATCTGAAGGGCTCCGGAACTCATGATTGAATAAACAAAAGCCGCGAGAATCCCTCCGATAGGGGAGTATGTGACCATCATAGCCAGGATCATGCCTGTCCACGTATACCCTGGAGAAATATTAATGAGGAAACGGTAGTGATCTCCCATAACGAGAAGAGATCCAGCCAGACCGGCGAGGGCCCCGCTCAAAAGCATTGCTGCCATCTGACGATTTCGAACATCTATCCCTCCGTATTTGGCAAAGCGTGTGTTCATTCGGGAGCAGCGCCAATCGTAGCCCCATACAGATAAATCCATGAGCACAGTTACAATAAGAACTGCCCCAAGTGCTACATAGATACCTGTATTGAGGGTTCCAAAAACCTGAAAATGAGAGAAACGCATGGCTTCCGCAATTTTTTCAGTGCTTCCTGCACTTGTCCTTTCGCCAGCGTAGGGACCGGTGGCCAAATATGTAGTAAAGAGAATTGCTATAGAATTAAGCATTATAGTGAGAACGACAATATTGAGGCCTTGATCAAGATGGAGTTTCCCTGGGATCCATGCCCACAAAACCGCGGTTCCTATTCCAGCCGCGAGGCCAAGAGGAATAAGAATAAAGCCAGGAAGCCCGCCAAACTCTATGCCTGCAAAAGCAGCGGCAAAGGCTCCCAGAAACAGCTGTCCCTCGGCGCCGATATTCCACATCCCTCCATAAAAAGCAACAGCGATGCTCATGGTGGAAAGTATGAGGGGAACGGCCCTGGCCAGGGTTGCTAAAAGCGCGCCGGTATCTCCTAAGGCCCCAATGATCATTTCCCTGTAGGCTTCCATAGGGTTTGCTCCATAACAGGAAATGAGCACGGCGCCAATAAGAAGGCTCAAGCCGAAGGACACAAGGATAATGCACTGATCCCGATAACGTATCAGCCAGTCTTTTGAAAAAAGGATCATGATGACGCCTCCTTTCCGCGGACAAAGGAACCCTCCAGCATAAGGCGTCCGACAAGGTTGCGGGAGGCTTCTTTGCGGGGCAGAACGGCTACGATCTCTCCCCTGTTCATAACTGCTATTCTGTCGCTGAGAGAAAGGATTTCGTCGAGATCCGCAGAGATCATCAGAATGGCTTTCCCAGCTCTTCTTAAGGAGAGAAGTCTGTCATGGATAAAGGAGATACCCCCAATATCCACTCCTCTGGTCGGTTGGGATACGAGGAGGAAATCCGGCTGCTGTTCAAGTTCCCTTGCCATTACAAGGCGTTGCATATTCCCGCCGGAGAGAGTTCCTGCCTGTATATTTTCACTTGCCGCCATAATGTTATAGCGTTCCATAAGATGAAGGGCGAATTCTCTGATGGATCGAAAGTTTTGAAAGAAGTTCCTTTTTAAGAAGGGCGGTTTGTATTGATAGCCTAAAAGGGCGTTGTCTTTTAAGGAAGCGAGGGGGGCAAGCCCTGTCTTTATGCGATCTTCCGGGATATAGGCAAGTCCAAGTTTCCGCCGTTTTAGAGGTGGTAAATGTGTTATGTCCCGTTTGCCCATTAAGAGTTGTCCCTCTTTTACAAACCGAAGACCGGAAATAGCTTCTTCCAGCTCACTTTGCCCATTTCCAGTAATGCCCGCAATTCCAACAATTTCCCCTCTATGGACAGTAAGGGTGAGGTTTTTGACCACATCCTTGCCCCTGTCCCCGGAGACGGTCAAACGGGTCATTTCTAAAAAAGGCTTGAGCTCCCTGGAAGGAGTTTCTTCAAGTACCGGTATATGGACGCTGCGGCCTACCATAAGAGAGGCAAGTTCCTCGGAAGTGGCCTCTGAGCGAGGGAGGGTCGCAATATGTTTCCCCTTTCTCATAACGGTAATAACATCGGAAACAGCGAGCACTTCGTTGAGGTTGTGTGCAATGAAAATAATCGTTTTCCCCGCCTTGCGAAACTCTCTGATAATAGAAAAAAGCCCTTCTATCTCTCGGGGAGAAAGAACGGCAGTGGGCTCGTCAAAAATGAGAATTTCAGCTTTTCTGTAAAGAAGTTTCAGTATTTCCACACGCTGCTGTATTCCCACTGGCAATGAGTGGACGGGGGCGAGAGGATCTATATTTAGCCCGTATTGAGCAGAAAGGTGTCTTACGGCCTCTATTGCGCCATGGTGATTGAAGATAAGCCCCCTGGTGGTGGGTTCATCTCCAAGAACTACGTTCTTATAGACAGGGAGGGACGGAACAAGCATAAAGTGCTGATGGACCATTCCAATTCCATATTTCATTGCGTCTCGCGGGGTTTTTATAGTGAGGATTTTATTATCGATCTTGAACTTTCCTGCAGTGGGACTGTAAAGTCCATAGACGCATTTCACTACAGTCGATTTCCCCGCTCCGTTTTCGCCAACAAGAGAATGGACAGTGCCACTGGCAATTTCTAAAGAGAAATCATCGACCGCTCTGAGTGTTCCGAAGGTTTTGGTAAGGCGGGAAATCCATAGCGACGGCATCATGTCCCCTCCACTTCTGGTGGGAAATATTTTTTAAAAGACAATATTATTGTAACACGATTTTAATAGGTTCAAGAATGGGGATGTAAAAAAGCCGCCATATGGCGGCTTAAACGGTAATCTCATCTTTTTTGAGGAGGGTGTCGAAGGTCTTTCTATCTTTGAATTCCTCTCTTTTTCCTTTATTCCATTGTGATATTGGGGTTAAAAAACCCACAACCCGCGAGTATACTTCACATTTAGTCCGTTTTTCTTCACTCATCATTTACAGCCTCCTTTAAAAGGGTAAGACGCTTTCTAGTTTCTGACTCCTACAAAAGCTACATATTTTTCTGCTATTTTCTTGAATCGACTCAGTTCATGAAGAGAGAAGCTTCTTTCTTTTGAGAACTCTTCAGATAGGGTTCTGTAAGACCTGAAATTCTGAATGTAGTAAACCCTTGCCCCTTCTATCATTCTTGCAATCTTTTCCATCTCTTCTTCGTCGGTAAGACCAGGAACCACAGTAGTACGAAATTCCATTGCCACAGAGGTCTTTTTCAGTATTTCGATGGATTGAAGTATTGGTTCAATGGAACCGCCATATCCTGCTGTTACAGGATATTCTTCTGGCGATGCTTTGACATCCATAGCTACATAATCCACGAGGTCTTTTCCAATAAACGATTGAAGTCCCTTGGGGTCGCTGCCATTTGTATCAAGCTTGACGAGAAACCCCATATTTTTCACTTTTTCGATGAAAGGCAAAAGATCTGGCTGCAAGGTAGGTTCTCCTCCAGTGATAACAACGCCGTCAAGCAGCCCGATCCTTCTTTCAAGAAAATTAAAAAAGCCTTCTTCTGAGAGGAAATTTATTTCCCCTCCCTCAACGAGCTCTGGGTTCTGGCAATAAGGGCACCGAAAGTTACACCCTTTGGTGAAAACGACGGCAGCAATCTTTTCGGGATAATCAATGAGGCTCGATGGAACGATCCCTGCAAGAATCACAGCGATTTCACTTCTTCCATATATCCTTTTTCAGCATCACAGTAGGGACAGTATTCGTGGGCCCCCGGTATATACCCGTGGATTGGGCATACGCTAAAGGTTGGTGTGATAGTGAAATAAGGTAGATGAAAATTTTCAGCAATTCTTTTCACTAAACGTTTGGTGCTTTCCCCACTCGGCATACTTTCCCCTAGAAATCCGTGAAAGACGGTTCCGCCGGTATAAAGAGTCTGAAGTTTATCCTGGAGTTCCAGGGCTTCAAAAATATCATCTGTATATCCCACTGGTAATTGACTGGAATTAGTATAGTAGGGGTCAGCCCCTAATTGCCTTACGTTCTCTTCGTTTGCTGCATAGATACTGTTTCCATAGCGTTCTTTATCGAGACGGGCAAAGCGGTAGCTGGTCCCTTCCGCTGGAGTGGCTTCCAGATTGTAAAGATTCCCCGTTTCTTCCTGGAAGTCTGAAAGCCGCTGTCTCATAGCGGTCATGACACGGGTGGCAAAAAACATCCCTTCCGGATCCGCAATGGTTTTCCCCATAAAGTTCAGCAGTGCTTCATTCATTCCATTAATGCCAACGGTATTGAAATGGTTGTTCCAGTATGTTCCAGTTTCTTCTTTTATGGAGCGAAGGTAAAATTTAGAGTAAGGGTATAAATTCGCTTCAGTGAGACGCTCAAGCACTTTTCTTTTTATTTCGAGGCTTTCTTTAGCTATATCCATAAGTTCAAAGGTACGTTCTATAAAGTCATCTTCATTTTTCGAAAGATAGCCGGTTCGAGGCATATTGAGGGTTACTACCCCTATTGAGCCGGTCATAGGGTTCGACCCAAAAAGGCCACCGCCTCTTTTACGTAACTCCCTGTTGTCAAGGCGCAATCGGCAGCACATGGAACGGGCGTCGTCAGGGCTCATATCGGAATTGACAAAGTTCGAGAAATAGGGAATGCCGTAACGTGCAGTCATATCCCACACAGTGTTGAGAACATCGTTATCCCAATGGAAATCTCGAGTAATATTGTACGTTGGAATGGGGAAAGGAAAAACTTTTCCCGTGGCATCCCCTTCAAGCATCACCTCTGCAAAAGCCCTGTTCAGCATATCCATTTCCTTCTGGAATTCGCCGTAGGCCTTATTCATAGCCTTGCCTCCCACTATTGCCGGCAGGCCTTCCAGGATTTTGGGCGGAATAAGGTCCATGGTGATATTTGTAAAGGGAGTTTGGAATCCAACTCGCGTAGGGACATTGAGATTGAAGATGAACTCTTGCAGAGCCTGTTTCACATCTCGATACGTCAGATCATCGTAATAGATAAACGGCGCCAGATAGGTGTCAAAGTTAGAAAAGGCCTGAGCCCCGGCAGATTCTCCCTGCATAGTATAGAAAAAATTAACGATTTGCCCTAACAGGCTTCTAAAGTGTTTAGCAGGTTTGCTGCTCATTTTTGTCTGAACGCCGGTGAAACCGCTGACAAGAAGGTCATACAGATCCCATCCGCAGCAGTATACAGAAAGATTGCTCAGATCGTGAATATGCAGATCTCCTGAAATATGGCGCTCCCTCACCCTTGGGGAATATATTTCCTGAAGCCAGTATTGAGCTGTTAATTCAGAAGCAATATAATTGTTGAGCCCTTGGAGAGAGTAGCTCATATTGCTGTTCTCGTTCACTTTCCAATCTAGCTTTTCAAGATATTTGTTGATCATATCAGCGGCGCTGCCAAGAAGTTTTTTGGTGTCTCTCATTTTGGCATGCTGCTCCCGATAGAGGATATATGCCTTGGCAATAGAGGCATAACCCTTCTCTATGAGGATTTTTTCTACCAGGTCCTGTACTTGTTCTACTGTGGGCACCCCTTCTTCTTTGTAAAAAATTTCAAGAAGGGATACAATTTGGCGAGTTATTTCTTGCCCTACTTCCATAGGGTTCTGGTGATCAACAGCTTTTGCCGCTTTCATTACAGCCGTTGTGATCTTGGATTCGTCAAAGGGGACTTCATGGCCATCTCTTTTTCGTATGCGACGTATCACTTTGGCGGCCTCCTTAATGTTTTAGGTAATACTCGGGCTCAGATTATACCGCCCTTCATAGAAAAAGCCAAACGGAAATATAGGCTATATGGGGTTGTTAAAAATATTATAACTCTATATGTAGGGTTTTGGCTATTGTTTTTTTATTTTTTTCATTTTCTCTTCTGGCCGGAATCGTACGCATATTGTAAGATGGGAAAAACCTTTACTACTAAGGGGTGTTTATATGGCTACTGTAGGAAACTACACCGATAAAGAAACTTTTGGAAAGATATCTTCCAGAATTAGAACCACTATAGAAACGGCATTTTTGAGCAATAACGTACTCCATGTAACAACACCTCGTGAGGCCTATGAGCTGGCTAAAAGAAGTGTCGGGACTATCGAACTGACAGGCATGCCAGTGTATGAACCTGAGTGGCAGGGGCTTTCTAAAGGGTGCAACGTCCTTCTTTTCAATG
Organism: Aminobacterium sp. EBM-42; assembly: GCF_001896635.1. NCBI lineage: Bacteria > Thermotogati > Synergistota > Synergistia > Synergistales > Aminobacteriaceae > Aminobacterium > Aminobacterium sp. EBM-42. The sequence continues at coordinate 177,938 of NZ_MPPC01000025.1, read as the reverse complement.
ATGGAGCTGTGGTAGGGCGATGCGCCGCTGCCAGGCGTATCCTTGGCGACCCAGAAGTGTCTCTGGATGAATATGCGGCTAAACTTCGAGAAGCGGTATATCATACCCGATACAGGAATCTCTATGCAGCGGAAGCTGTTATAGGGCTTGAAAAAGATTTTATGGTTCGAGCTCATCTGCTCATTCCTGAAGGTCATGAGAATTTGCTCTATAACTGGATCCTCAACTTCCAGTATATAAATAAGATTTATAGTGAAATGTATAAGGAATCCCATGCCTATCTTGATGGGGATATTTATATCCTGGCTGATCCTGATTGGAAGCATCCTGATCATCCTCTAGGACTTGCCCTTTTCGACCCAGAACATAATTGCGCGGCCATCTTAGGGATGCGCTATTTTGGCGAGTTAAAAAAGGGAACCCTCACGCTGGCATGGGGAACAGCTGTCCGCAACGGTTTCGCTTCCTGCCATGGCGGATTGAAACGGTATAATCTTTCTGGAGACCGTTCTTTTGTAGCAGCTGTCTTTGGATTATCAGGGTCAGGGAAGTCCACTATTACCCATGCACGCCACGAAAATCGCTATGATATAACAGTGCTTCATGACGATGCCTTTGTCATTAACCTGAAAGAGCGATATTCTATCGCCCTGGAACCTTCTTATTTTGATAAAGTACAGGATTATCCAATGGATTGCGAGGATAACAAGTTTATAGTTACCCTTCAGAATTGCGGTGCGGTTCGTAAGGAGAGCGGCTTGGTCTATGCCGTAACTGAAGATCTTAGAAATGGCAACGGGAGGGCTATCAAGTCAAAATTATGGTCTCCAACAAGAGTAGATCGGATTGACGAACCGATAGATGCTATATTCTGGCTCATGAAAGATCCTACTATGCCCCCTGTGCTCAAAATTACTGATCCTGTGCTGGGAGCCGCTATGGGGGCCACATTAGCCACTCGCAGAACAACGGCAGAGCGCCTTGCCCCTGGTGTTGATCCGAACGCTCTAGTGTTTGAGCCCTATGCAAACCCCTTCAGAACCTATCCCTTAGGGGTTGATTACGGCCGCTTTAAGACTCTGCTTGAAAGTGGAGTGGATTGTTATATCTTGAATACAGGAGATTTTATGGGAAAGAAAGTGCAGCCCCGTCATACCCTTTCTATATTAGAATCTATTGTAGAAGGGCGAGTTTCTTTCAGGCCTTTAGGAGCCTTGAGTGCGGTAGAAGTGATGGAAATGGAAGATTTTCCCCTCCACCTTGATGATGTTCAGTATAAAAAAGAAATTACTGCCCGCATAAAAGACAGGGTTGCTTTTGTAAAATCAAGGGAATCGGAGCGTGGAGGGGTAGATAAGCTCCCCCGGGAAGCTCTTGAGGCTTTGCAGAGAATGACAAGGGAACTGGGATATCCGGGAGAAGCTTGATCGACGGAGGCCCCTGTTTTTATCAGTTGGGTAGGAGGACAAGATGGAAAGAGCAAAAAGGATGGGGGAGGATTCAATCCCCCGTCTTCTTTTTCATTTTTCAGGGCCGGCCATTACAGGACTTTTGGCAAATGCCCTCTATAATATAGTAGACCGCATATTCGTCGGCCATGCTGTGGGTCCCACAGGCATAGCCTCCATAGGGGTGGCCTTCCCCTTTATGGTAGCAGTGATTGCGGTGGGGTTGCTCATAGGAGTGGGGTCTTCCGCCCTTATTTCAATTTCTCTTGGAGAAAAAAAGAGGCGGCGGGCTGAAATAGTTTTGGGCAACGCCATTGCCCTTCTCGCCATTGCCAGTATTGTGGGTTTCTTATTAGGCTGGCTTTTCCTCGATGAGATTTTGCGCCTTGGCGGAGCCACCGACCTTTTATTGCCCCACGCTCGGAAATATTTACGGATTATCATTATGGGAATCCCTTTTTCACTCTTCAGCTTTGGTTTTAATTATTTTATCCGGGCAGAAGGCGCTCCCCGTTTTGCCATGATGACTCTTCTCTTAGGCGCAGGCATCAATATTGTTCTCGATGCCGTCATGATCCTTGTATTTGACATGGGTCTTGAGGGAGCGGCTTTTGCCACGATTGTTGCTCAACTCATCGCGGCACTTTGGGCTGTTTCTTTTTTTGCAAGAAAAAAAGGATCATTGCGAATTCGGTTTATACATTTGCGTTTCCGTAAAAACGTGATAAAACGCATTATTTCAATAGGAACGGCGCCTTTTATTCTCGAGGCGGGCTTTACTTTTATTTTGGGAGTTTTAAATCAGACGCTGAAAATCTATGGTGGGGAAATAGCCATATCTGCTCTTGGTATATTTTTTAGTCTTGACTCTCTCTTTTTTCTTCCGGTACTTGGCATAGGAGAAGGAGCCCAGCCCATTATTGGTTATAATTTTGGCGCGAAACAGATAGAGCGGGTGAAGGCCACGATCAAATGGGCTCTCTTTGGGGCTTTATCCTTCTTTGCGTTAAGTTTTATCATGGTATATTTTTTCGCAGAACCTCTTGTCATGATCTTTAACACTACAAGTCCTGAATTGATAAAACTTGCGGCGAGAGGTTTGATGATCTCTTACAGCTGCGTTGTCTTTGCGGGAATTTCCATAGTTGCTTCCTATACTTTTCAGGCTCTGGGCCTGGGACGTCAGAGTCTGTTTCTCAATGTGCTAAGGCATGTCCTTTTCTTTATTCCCCCCATTCTTTTGCTTCCGCCTATGATGGGAACTGATGGGGTGTGGCTGGCATTTCCCATTTCTGATGTAGGAGGAGGGATCCTGGCTTCTTTTTTGTTGCGTCGTGAGTTCAGAGATCTCGATCGGTTCATGCTTAGAGAGGAACCTGAGGGAGAACTGAATCAGGCGTAGTCATTCTTTTTAATTTAACATTAAAATCCTTAACATTGAGTTTCAAAATGGATTGTGGTATGGTGTTTTAACGGAGTTATTTCTATAAAAATAATTAAATTTAATAGAGAAATAACAAGGGGGCAGGATTGTAATGGGTATTCCGCGAAAAAGATTAATGGCGTTGTTTTTGGCCTCGCTAATTATTTTTTCATGCTCTGCTGTCTGGGCAGATGCTCAAGTTTTGAGGATGGCTACAACAACCAGTACTGACAACACGGGATTGCTCGATTATTTAGCTCCTCTTTTCAAAGCAGAAACAGGAATAGAACTGCAGTGGGTTGCTGTTGGCACTGGAAAGGCGCTTGAACTTGGTAAGAATGGCGATGTGGACGTTTTGCTTGTTCATGCTCCAGACACCGAAAAAAAGTATGTTTCAGATGGTTACGGAGTGAACCGACGGGAAACTATGTACAATGATTTCATCATCATCGGCCCTAAAGCTGACCCCGCCAAAATCAAAGGGTTGGAAGCAGTAGAAGCCCTGAATAAGATTGCAAGCTCCGAAACGCCTTTTGCAAGCCGAGGAGACAAGTCTGGTACCCACATAATGGAGATGGATCTTTGGAAAGGCGCGGGGCTGGCCCCCGATAAGGAATCGTGGTATATCCAGACTGGCCAGGGGATGATTAACACCATTAATATAGCGGCAGAACGAAATGCCTATACCATGACTGACCGGGGGACCTTTATTAAATACGAAGATGTGAACAAGGAAAACTCCCCCTTCGCCATCCTCGTAGAAGGAGATGCCGTACTTAGAAATCAGTATAGCGTCATTGCTGTAAACCCCATGCGCTGTGAAAATGTCAAATATGATCTGGCCCTTGAGTTCATAGACTGGATCGTTTCCCCTGAAGTCCAGAAAAAAATTGGAGACTTTACGCTGCTTGGGAAACCGCTCTTTTTCCCCAACGCCCGCTAAAAGAGGATAATATGTGATGAAAAAGCGCTGCCTGACCTGAGGTGGCGCTTTCTTTTATGGGAGGAACAGCTGCCATGGATTACATTTCACAAGGAATTGCCACTGCCTTTCAACTGCTTGCCAGGGGAGATGCCGAAACATGGTCAGCAGTTATTACCACATTGAGGGTCTCTTCCCTTTCTATTCTCATATCTCTTCTCCTTGGAATTCCTGCGGGATTTTTACTTGGAAGCATTTCCTTCCCCGGGAAAAATAGTATTCGAACCCTGGTGGACACCCTTATGGCTCTCCCTACAGTTGTTGTTGGTCTATTGGTCTATTCCCTCATATCAAGAAGGGGGCCACTTGGCGAATTCGGTCTGTTGTTCACTCTTGAAGGAATTGTTATAGGCCAGGTTGTTCTAGGGTTGCCCATAGTGGTGGCTCTTACAGCATCAGCTATTGAAAGCCTGGAAATACAACTGCGTCAGACTCTTCTTACCCTTGGAACAACGAAAAAACAGTTGGTTCTAAGCACCCTGTGGGAGGCTCGATATGCCGTTACTGTTGCTGCTATTACTGCCTACAGCCGGATTATTTCTGAGGTTGGCGTATCTATGATGCTTGGTGGAAACATTAAATGGCATACACGAAGTATAACGACGGCCATGGCCCTTGAGACAGGTAAGGGAGAGTTCGCCATGGGCATAGCTCTTGGAATGGTTCTCTTGTTCATAGTTCTATTGGTCAATCTCTTTCTTGCTGAATTTAAACGGAGGAGCGCGGCATGAAGGCTATGTATCGATTAAAAAACATAAAGCATTTTTATAGTCAGCGGTGTGTTCTCCAGATCCCTTCATTAGAAATAGGGCAGGGGGAAATATTGGGTCTTTTAGGAGCAAATGGCAGCGGCAAGAGTACTTTGCTTCGTATCCTTGCCTTCCTCGAAACACCAACGGAAGGAACGGTCTATTTTAAAAAAGAGCGTGTTGAAACCGTATCAGTGAACTATAGAAGATCTGTGACCCTTTTGCTTCAGAACACCTACCTTTTAAAACGAGCTGTTTGGGAAAATGTGGCCTTTGGTTTGAAAGTCCGAGGAGTAAGGGGCAAAGAGCTAATGAAAAGTATGGAAGAGGCACTATATTTTGTCGGCCTGGCCCCCAGTCAATTTGCAAGAAGAAAGTGGTATGAACTCTCTGGAGGAGAAGCCCAGCGAGTTGCTTTGGCCAGTCGTCTAGCTATAAAACCGGAAGTTTTGCTGCTTGATGAACCTACAGCCAGTGTCGACAGGGTAAGCGCTGAACTTATAAAGCAGGGTGTCAGAATGTGCCGCGAAAAGTGGGGAACCACCCTTGTCCTCGTCAGCCACGATGTCCTTTGGGTAAAAAGCCTGTCAGATCGCCATCTTATCCTCACAGAAGGTGAGCTTTCCACCTCATCCAGCAGTAATAATCCTTTCTTTATGTTCGAGTAGAACAGGACGCGACTCGATATTTTTGAATAATGGACGCAATATACACTTTTCCTTCGGGTTGTACAGTCTTTGCCCATGTGATAGCATGAACGTGAAAATTGAAAACTCCTTTTTTTCTGATTACGACCTCTAAGGGATACATACGAGGGGTATTTAAATGAAGATAAAAACAGTATCCCCTCTAGAAAACAAAAGAGTAAGCCGCTTTCGGAGGGGAGCGGCTTTTATCTATATTTGCGGATTGAGATAAATTGTATAAAAAATACGCAAAGACTTTATCTCCTCAATTTGTGAAAGGGATAACGATTAGTAATAAGTTTCGTTCATATATATGTGATTAACGTTGAGAAATACTTCCCAGAAGCACCAATGGAAGTTCACAACAAGGAGGGGAATCATGTCACAAGTGGAGTTGAAAAAGATCCAGAAAACGCGGGAAATTGTGGCGCCCTGGAAGGGTAAGAAAGGTGGTCTTATTCCGATTCTCCAGGAAGCTCAGCATGAGTTCGGGTATCTTCCCCCAGAGGTGATGGAAACCATTTCCAAAGAACTTAAGATCCCGAAAGCTGAAATTTATGGGGTCGCGACTTTTTATGCTCAGTTCCATTTGAAACCACGAGGTAGACATGTAATTCGAGTTTGTAGAGGAACAGCCTGCCATGTTCGCGGAAGTCTCAAGATCCTTGAGAAAGTGAAAGAACTTACCGGCGTCAGTGAGAACGAGACGACTGATGATTTAAGGTTTACGATTGAGCCAGTCGCCTGCCTTGGCGCATGTGGACTAGCCCCAGTCATGATGGTGGACAGCCAGACCTTTGGACGTCTTGCTCCTGATATGGTGGCTGGAGTACTTGCAAAGTTTGAATAACAAGGAGGACGGCAATGGCTAAAATAACTAATCTGGAAGAACTGAAAAAAATTCGCGAGTCATCGAAGGATTTAACCTCTGCTCGTTCTGAGGGGAAAGTCGTTATTATTGTTGGAATGGGTACGTGCGGTATTGCTGCCGGTGCGCGAGAAATCATGACCGCTATTATGGATGAAATAGAAAAACGGAAACTCAATGAAGTAAATGTCCAAACGACTGGGTGCATTGGCATGTGCCAGGATGAACCTCTCGTAGATGTTATTCGTGACGGGAAACGTATCACCTACGGTAATGTGAAGCCCAGTGACATCCCTGTCATCATCACTGAGCACGTTGTCAATGGTCATATTGTTGAGAAACTGGCCATTGGCAGAGCCGACTAAGGGGGGTAGTGAGGATGCCAATCTATCGTTCGCACGTTCTCATCTGCGGAGGAACAGGATGTACCTCTAGTGGATCTCATGAGGTGATGGACGCATTCCGTGAAGAACTTCGAAACCAGAAGCTTGACAGAGAGGTTCTCATCGTTCCTACAGGCTGCCATGGCATGTGTGAAATGGGTCCAATCGTGGTGGTCTATCCGGAAGGGACCTTTTACTGCCGGGTAAAGGCAGAAGACGTAAAAGAAATTGTAAGTGAACATCTTTTGAAAGGACGAATCGTTCCCAGACTTCTTTATACTGTTTCAGAAGAAGCCCCTAAAGTCCCCCATTATAAAGAGATTCCTTTCTATGGCAAACAGCATCGCATTGCTCTTGAAAATTGTGGTTATATCAACCCGGATAACATTGAGGAATATATTGTCCGCCATGGATACGAAGCATTGGGCAAGGCTTTGACTGAAATGACCCGGGAGCAGGTTATAGAAGAGGTTAAAACGTCGGGATTGAGAGGTCGCGGAGGCGGCGGATTTCCCACCGGACTGAAGTGGAGCTTCTGTGCCAGAGCCCAGGGGGATAAAAAATATGTCATCTGCAACGCTGACGAAGGCGACCCAGGTGCCTTTATGGATCGCTCCATTCTGGAAGGCGACCCCCACTGCGTCATTGAAGGAATGATGATAGGGGCCTATGCCATAGGTGCAGATGAAGGCTATATATACTGCCGTGCTGAATATCCTCTGGCCATCCAGCGCTTAAAGACTGCTATCGAGAAAGCTGAAGCCTATGGACTTCTTGGAAAGAATATTATGGGCACAGATTTCTCATTCATAGTGCATATCAAAGAAGGGGCAGGGGCTTTTGTCTGTGGTGAAGAGACAGCTCTCATGGCCTCTATCGAGGGGCAGCGCGGAATGCCTCGTCCCCGGCCGCCATTTCCGGCCAATAAAGGTTTGTGGGATAAACCCTCGAACATCAACAACGTGGAAACATGGGCAAACATTCCTTATATTATCCTTCATGGCGGCGATCATTATGCTTCAATGGGGACTGAAAAATCAAAGGGGACCAAGGTCTTTGCTCTGACCGGTAAGGTTAAACATACCGGACTTGTGGAAGTTCCCATGGGAATTACCCTAAGGGAGATAATCTTCGATATAGGCGGCGGAATTCTTAATGATAAGAAGTTCAAGGCCGTTCAAATTGGCGGGCCAAGTGGCGGATGTCTCACTGAAGAACATCTTGATCTTCCCGTAAGTTACGAATCCCTCGCAGAGGTTGGCGCCATTATGGGATCCGGCGGTATGGTCGTTATGGATGAAGAAAACTGCATGGTTGACGTTGCTAAATTCTTCCTTGAGTTTACTCAGCGTGAGTCTTGCGGAAAATGTACTCCTTGCCGGGAAGGAACGAAGCAGATGTTGTTGCTTCTCAATAAGATCTCTGAGGGAAAGGGTACGATGGAAGATCTCGACACCCTTCATGATCTGGCGGTTATGGTTAAGGAAATGTCTCTTTGCGGATTGGGACAGACTGCGCCTAACCCCATACTTACAACCCTGCGGTATTTCAGAGATGAATATGTGGCTCACGTAAAAGACAAGAAGTGTCCCGCAGGTGTCTGTTCCGCCCTAATCGAGTACTCCATCGACCAGGACCTTTGCAAGCGCTGTGGTCTGTGTGCCCGTAACTGCCCGGTACATTGTATCCCCGGGGACAGAGCTTCGGGATACACTATCGACACAGAGAGATGTATCCGTTGCGGCACGTGTTTTGAAAAGTGCCCCTTCGGAGCCATTATCAAAGGTTAGAGTGGCAGGGAGGATGCGAATATGAGCGAAATAACTCTTAACATTGACGGAAAGGTTTGTAAGGGTACAGTTGGAGATACGATCCTTGATATAGCCCGTAAAAATGATGTCTATATTCCTACCCTTTGTTATTTAGAGGGTATATCAGCTATAGGTTCATGTCGTATGTGTGTCGTGGAAGTGGAAGGAAGCAACAAGCTGCTGACCTCCTGCACTACTCCTGCCACTGACGGCATGAAGATCCATACTCAAACAGAAAAACTGCGAGCCTACAGATTGCAGATACTTGAACTGCTCTTTGCTGGGCGCAACCATTTCTGTATGTTTTGTTCCCAAAGCGGAGATTGCGAGCTGCAGCGTCTTGCCATCGAGCATGGCATGGATAAAGTGAGATATCCCTATCTCTATTCTGATTTTCATAACGACGCTTCCGACGAAGACCTGCAGGTAGACCATAACCGCTGCATTCTTTGCCTTCGCTGCATCAGGGTTTGTGGTGAGAAAGTAGGAGCCCACACCCTTGATCTGGAAAAACGCGGATGGAATGCCAGCGTAGTATCTGATCTGGGGAAAGTCCTTGGTGAGAGCGATACTTGTGTTTCCTGCGGAGCTTGCGCTCAGGTTTGTCCTACAGGAACGATTACAATCCGGGATTTTGTCTATCGTGGACGCCGTAACGATTGTGACGAAGTAGTGGAAAGCATTTGCCCCCTTTGCCCCATAGGCTGCAAAATCAAAGCCTATGTAAGAACAGGAAGTGTTGCCAGAGTCGAAGGGGCTTCAATTGATACTCCTGACGGCGGACAGCTTTGCCACAAAGGCCGCTGGTGGCTTCCTGAATCTACAGAGAGAGAACGTCTCTCTGTGCCCATGGTCCGTGAGGGTTCAACCTTCCGAGAAGTATCATGGGATGAAGCACTTGACCTTGTTGCCGACAAATTGGGGAGGGCCAAGGCCGCAAATAGAGCGGGAGCACTTATATCCGGGCTTTCCACAGATGAAGAGCTCACAGTTCTTTCTGACTTCTTCCGCAAATCCTTGAAGATGGATAAGGTCGATTGCTTCAATGGAGATGTGCTTCGCGGCTTTGAAGAAGGTTTTCACCCATTTATAAGCCAGGGGGTTCAACCGTTTACAGCAGCCCACAACATACTTGATAGCGATGCAATCATAGTCATTGGCGCTGATCCTCAGAATGAAGCCCCTGTCGTTGCCAGTTATATCCGTGTGGCTACGGTGAAAAATGGAGCCAAACTGATCAATTTCTCGGCCAAGGACAATCCCTTCGAAGGGATTACCGATGTGGATATCCGCATTTCTCCCGAAGTCCTTCACGGGGCCCTTGTTTCCTTTACTGAAGCGGTTGCCGGAAAAGAAGATGCGGAGAACAGAATTTCATCAGTAGCGGATCTTGCCAATATGAAACCGGAAGAAATAGCTATAGCCGCTAAATACCTGGCTGATGCCAAAAAGCCGGTTGTTGTTCTTGGTTCAAGACTGGCCAAACACCCTCAGATAGTTATGGAGGCGGTGAACATGGCCATTACGGCACAAGGCTTCTTCGAAGACGGATTAGCTCTTGTTCCTATGGTTTTGAGCGGGAATAGCCTTGGTGCGTGGAATACAGTTTTGGGCAAAAAAGCGTGGCTTGAAACAGAATACCTTGATTTCCTTTATGTTAGTTCAACAGGCATGGTACCGGAAGATCCCAAGTCATTGGAAGCCGTCAATAAGGCTAGATTTGTAGTAGCACATGTACCCTACATGGTTAGTCCTCTGGTTAACATGGCGGACGTTTTGCTTCCCATGCCAGCCTGGTATGAGAGAAGCGGTCATTTCTGCACATTGGAGGGAGAACGCCGCCGAATGAACATGATTGTTCCCCCAAAAGAAGGGCTTCGTGGGCTTTCGAAGATTTTCCAGGATCTTGCGTCACGGATGGGCGTTTCTCTGGCAACTTCTTCTTCAGCATCGCCCTGTGAAAACGTATTTAAATCACATGTTTCACCTGATAAAGCCCAAGTGGTTTCTTCAGAGGAGGTGTAGGGTATGTCTAAACCGAAGGTAGCAACAGTCTGGCTTGAGGCATGTGCCGGGTGCCATATGTCTTTCCTCGATATTGATGAACGAATAATAAACCTCCTTGATTTGGTGGAAATAACGGCTACGCCCATAACAGACTTTAAAGAATTCCCTGAAGTAACAGTAGGAGTCATTGAGGGAGCTCTAGGGAACGAAGAGGAAGTACATCTAGCTAAAGAGATGAGAAAAAAGTGCAAAATTCTCATTGCATGGGGAGATTGTGCTGTTTTTGGCGGCATTAACTGTATGAGAAACTTTGCGAAAGTAGAGGATGTCCTCAAAGAGGGGTATATAAATACCGTTTCTACGGTGAACCCAAAAGGTATCCTTCCCGGAGAGGATATTCCTAAGCTATTGCCTCACGCAATCCCTGTGGACTATGAAGTAAAAGTTGATGTATACGTTCCAGGGTGTCCTCCGGATGCGGATACGATCTATTATGTTTTCGAGGAAATATTGCAGGGGCGTATCCCCAAAGTGCCGGTAGACATGATGAGGTACGACTAGGGAGCAGGGAGGAGATCGAAAATGTGTGCAGAAAAAGCAAAAACCATTGTTGTTAATCCTGTCTCCCGTATAGAGGGACATGGAAAGATCACGGTGACTTTAAATGAAAAGGGTGAAGTTCATGACGCTCGCTTTCATGTCACTCAGTTCAGGGGATTCGAGGCCTTTACCCAGGGACGGGATTTTCGGGAAATGCCTGTTATTACCCCTCGTATTTGCGGCATTTGCCCGGTAAGCCACCATTTGGCTTCTGCGAAGGCATGTGACGCTATTCTAGGTGTCACCATAACACCTACAGCCCATAAGCTTCGTGAGCTTATGCATATGGGGCAGTTCATTCAGTCCCATGCCCTTTCTTTCTTCCACCTTTCGAGTCCGGACCTGCTTTTTGGCTTTGATGCAGATCCAGCCATACGAAATGTGGCCGGTTTGGTCGCTAAATTCCCGGATTTGGCGGTTATGGGTGTGACCATGCGCAAATTTGGGCAGGAAGTTATAAAAACTCTTGGTGGAAAAAAAGTCCATCCATGGCATAGTATTCCCGGCGGCGTGAACCGCAGTCTGAAAAAAGAAGAACGGGAAACCATTCTGGCGGGGATCCCTAAAATTAAGGAAGACCTCCGCAAGGCACTTGATCTGATCAAAAACTATCTGGCAGAACATGGAGATGACGCAAAGGAGTTTGCCACTCTGGAGACCTCCTATCTTGGCCTAGTTCGCGAAGGAAACCTTGAACTGTACGATGGCCGCATTCGTTTGCGGGGGCCAAGGGGACGTATTACTGATGAATTTAACTCCGAAGAATACGTGAACTTTATTGGCGAGCACGTGGAACCTTGGAGTTATCTGAAGTTCCCCTTCTACAGACCGCTGGAATTTCCCCACGGAAGTTACAGGGTTGGACCTTTGGGACGTGTCAATGCTTGCGATACAATCTCTACTCCAGAGGCTTCTGCCGAATTGGCGGCTTTTAGAAAGCTGACAGATGATGGCATAGTGCACTATACTATGTATTATCACTACGCCAGATTAATTGAGATCATGTATGCAATTGAGCGTATGGAAGAGCTTCTTCACGATGAAGATATTGTAGGAAGCGAACTTAGGATCACATCTAACAGCCTTCAGCCTGAAGGTATCGGTGTCATTGAAGCACCTCGCGGAACCTTGATTCACCACTATCAGGTGAACGAGAAAGGTGCCATTACAAAGGTCAATCTCATTGTGGCCACTGGACACAACAACTATGCCATGAATAAGGGCGTAGAGCTTGTGGCGAAAAAGTACATTCATGGGGAATCTGTGGAGGAAGGCGTACTTAACAGAATGGAACATGTCATTCGTTGTTATGACCCATGCCTCTCTTGCTCAACTCATGCAGTGGGCAGAATGCCTTTGAAGCTGACAGTTGTAGATGTAAATGGACGAGAGATCCGTACCATAGAGAAACACTAAGAGAAGAAGCCTATCTCGTAACCTAAAGGGGATGACAGCGGGGCTGGGGACTTCTTCTGGCCCTGCTGTTTTTTCAAACAAAGGAGTTAAGAATGAAGGTATTCATCGCAGGATTTGGAAATCCTTTTCGTGAAGATGATAGTGTCGGGTTGCAACTTGCCCCCCAAATTGCAGAATGGCTTGAAGAAGAAGGATTTGAGGTTAACCTGTGGATAGGCCAGCAACTTCTTCCAGAATTGGCCTATGACCTTGAAGGCGCTGAGATTGCCCTTTTTATAGACGCTGATATGAGAGAACTTCCTGAAGGGTATATGCTGGAAAACGTTTTATCTGACGCAGCCCTCGAAGGATTGAATATACACTCCATGGGACCGGCCTGGCTGCTATCCCTTATGGATCGCCTTGAGATACCAAAACCTGAAGCATGGCTTCTGTCAATATCAGGGTATTCTTTTGATTTCTCAGAAACCCTTACAGAACAATGTTCTCTAAATGCTCACAAAGCTGAAGAAGCTTTTAAAAAATGGTGGAAGCAAAGAAAGGGAGGCTCATCATGTGTAAAGTAATAACCCCGCAATCATCAGAAGAACATCTTCATGTACATGGTCCATTAGAAGAAGCAGAGCTTCTTAGGGAGACCATCTGTGAAGAATTAGAAGGAATGACAAGTCTTGTGGCCCGTTGGCACGCCGTATCAGGGCATGAGGCAAAACATGCTTTTGTCCATGCTATCGAATCAAAAAAAACAGCTTTAAGAGACTTATGGAAAGCTCTGGAAGAACTGGAAGAAAACCTTTTCTCAGAAGAGAGCGTAGAACATCATCACCACCATCATTAGATCGGGCTAATTACCGGGGAAGAAAGAGAGCAGCCCCAGCATTTCAATGTCTGGAGCTGCTTTTTTGTAACCTATAGAGACTTAAGACACTATTTTTTAAAACTATCCATCAATTTAAGAAGGGCCCCTTTTTGAAATTCTATGGCGTTATTAGGGCATACTTCCTGGCAGCAGAAACAGCGAATGCATTTGTTGTAATTAAAATGGAGTTTCCCGTTCGAATCCAGAATGACGGCATGGGCGGCACAAATTTCTTCACATTTTCGGCATCGAATGCACAGGTCGGGATTTTGAACCGGTCGAGAAACAAGAAAGCGTTTCGAGAAAATATCAAGAAAAGCCGGGATCAGGTGAAGAGAGTCAAGATGAGGTATATCAAAATCATTAAAGGCAAAGGATTCTGGCGTATCGTGGGTAAAAAAGATACAGGGGCTGCTGACAATAAGGTTTCTCCGCTCTGCGGCTCTGTATAAGGGAAAGGATTCGGGAGTTGCGTGAAGAATGCGGCTAATTGCAATATCGAGATTAACTGCATCTTCTGATGCTGCGAGAAGACCTAAAAACCGTGGGGTTCCGTTCCCTGGCCCATGCCCTTCCATGCACCAGATGCCGTCAAGAATTGTAAAGGAGGAAGGGAGGGCCTGATAGATGTCAAGATGAAGTTCAGCAAAAAGGTCTCGATTAAGTCCGACATTGTAATGCCATGAAGCTTTCTGCTGACCTACAACTGTGCCGAATAGATTTTTTACCCCTAAAGTGAGAAGCATTTGAGCGTGGGTCTTAAGTTTAGGCAGATTAATAATAAGGTCTGCTTCTAATGCAAGCCGCGCCAGATCAATACGGTGGAAACGGGCAGAGGAAGAAACAGGTGCGGGTATGGGATCTGTCAGTTCTACTATAGGAATGCCAAGCTCATCGGCCACAGCTTTCATGCCGGTTTTCTCTGCTACGGAAGGAAAACGGTCAAGCCCGGGACTATCTCCTATGACAGGCTTGCCTAACCTGTCGAGAACAGCCTTTGCCGCCGTTTTCACAATTGCGGGGTCTGTAGTAATTCTCTTTTCAGGGGAAGAAGCAGAAAGAAGGTTGGGTTTTAATAGAATAATATCACCTGGGCGGATGGGATTTCCCTTATCAAAATGGAACTGAAAAATATCCTCTATCTTCTGTCGCAACGATGTTTCTTCATAGGTGTTTTGCTTCATAAGCGTAATAGTAACCATATTTTTTCCCCCTATAGATCTTTCTCCATTGACAAAGTATAGGGGTTAGATAGAATATCTTCCAGTATATACTACATCCTGAAGGGGAGTAGCTTGCGAGGGCAGGATCAACATCATGGCTTTACAGCCTGGTCCTGTCGTTGGTGAAGGCCAATAAGCGAGACCTTTGGTGTGGCGAAAGTCATGCTGAAGGTCTTTTTTTATGGCTATTATTTAAGAAGACGAAGACAGGAGAGTGAACTTGGTTGGGATTTATTTTCGAAGGCATTGCGTCGATAACAATTCAGCAAGGGGTCATGATAAGCTTGGGATTATTGCTTATCTATCTGGCAGTGGTGAAAGAGTATGAGCCAGCCTTACTTCTTCCCATGGGTTTTGGAACTATCCTTGTAAACATCCCTCTTACATCGGCTCTGACACAAATTGTTGCAGGGGTTTCTCATCCTGGAGCGTTGTCATTGCTCTTTGATATAGGAATTTCTACCGAACTTTTTCCCCTTCTCATTTTTATAGCAGTAGGGGCCATGATCGACTTTACCCCCCTTTTCCAGTCCCCACTTACGGCTCTTTTTGGTTTCACAGCCCAGGCAGGGATTTTCTTGACCATGGGATTAGCTCTGCTTTTCGGGTTCAATTTGAACGAAGCGGCTTCCATAGGAATTATAGGCGCTGCTGATGGTCCCACTTCTATCTATGTTTCATCCCGTTTCGCTCCCCATCTCCTTGGCCCAATTTCTGTGGCGGCATATTCGTATATGGCTCTTGTCCCTCTTATTCAGCCTCCAGTCATCAAGCTGCTTACAACATCAGAAGAACGCCGCATTCCTATGACCTACACAGAAAAACCCGTTTCAAAAACAGTGAAAGTGCTCTTCCCTCTTGCTGTTACTCTTGGGGCAGGAATATTAGCTCCAGCCTCTGTTTCCCTCATTGGCTTCCTTATGTTTGGCAATCTTCTTCGGGAAAGCGGGGTCGTTGACCGTCTCGCCAAGGGAGCTCAAAACGAACTGGCTAACATTGTAACAATCCTTCTCGGCCTGGGTATTTCCGCTACTCTGACTGCCGACCGTTTTTTGCAGCCTTCAACCCTTGCCATCCTTGCCATGGGACTCGTTGCCTTTATCCTTGATACAGCCGTAGGAGTGCTGTCCGCGCGCTTCATGAACCGCTTCCTTTCTCGAAAGATCAACCCTATGATCGGGGCGGCAGGCATTTCCGCCTTCCCTATGGCAGCGCGGGTGGCTCAGAGGATGGCCTATAATGAAGACAAGAATGTCTTTATTCTTATGCCGGCTGTGGCGGCGAATGTTTCGGGACAGATTGGGTCAGTACTTGCGGGAGGGCTTCTCCTTGCCCTTTTAGGGTAAAAAAGCCATCAACACTAAGCCCCCTCATTTGTTTTTAAAAAAAGATCGCACAAATCCTGATATAATATAGTTATTCACGGCGGATGATCGATGTGGAAGATTTTATTTTTCGCGGAATTTTATGGGCGGCCCTTAAAGTCGCCCTTTTTTATTACTTCTGTCGAGGAGGCGCGTGGTACATGGCTTGGAAAGAGATAGAACATACGGCAGACGTAGGTTTTGAAGTGGAAACTCAGTCTCTTAACGACCTCTTTATAGAGGCTGCCTTTGCTTTATACGGAGTCTGCTATGGAGATATATCTGTTTTAAGGGGCATTCGCCATGGGAGCCATGAAACGATTATGATCGATGGTATCGATCTGGAAGAGCTCATGGTATCGTGGCTAAACGAGCTTATTTATATTTGGGAAAGCAAAAACGTGCTCTTCATCCCTCTCCATGTCAATGTGAAAAGAGGTTCCTGGCATCTTGAGGCTGACGGTCTTTTTGCCGTATATCGCCAGATACAGCTGCCGATCAAAGCCGCGACCTATGGAGGACTGGTCATTCGAGGAGAACCCAGGCCTTTCCTTAGAATTTTCCTGGATGTCTGAATGAGAGGTGAGAGAATGAAAAATCTATTGAAGAGGATGGATAATGTTCGTTTGTTACTAGAAAAAGAGGCTTTCCCGGGCATGGCCGTACCTGGGTTGATCTACGCAGATCACTATATAGAAACCATGCTGGAACAGGATAGTGCTCTTGAGCAGGTTGCCCATGTGGCCTGCCTTCCTGGCATTGTAGGGTATAGCTACGCCATGCCAGACATCCATTGGGGGTATGGCTTCCCCATTGGAGGAGTAGCTGCTTTTGACGTGAATGAAGGAATTATCTCCCCAGGGGGAGTGGGGTACGATATTTCCTGTGGTGTGCGTTTGCTTTCTTCATATATAAAGCTTGCAGATATTAAGCCCGTTTTAGACGCTCTAACAACAGCTCTTTTTTCAGCAGTACCGAGTGGAGTGGGATCTTCGAGCGCAATAAGACTTTCCCTTAAGGATCTTGACGATGTCCTCCGCAAGGGGGCTCGCTGGGCGGTAAAAGAAGGTATGGGAATGCAGGACGACCTGGACCGCACGGAAGAGGGAGGCTGTCTTGACGGAGCTCTATGCGAATTTGTTTCTAGCAGGGCAAAGGAGCGGGGAAAGAATCAGCTGGGAACCCTGGGCTCAGGCAACCATTTTCTTGAGATACAAGTTGTGGATGAAATTTTTGATAAGGCAGCTGCTTCTCAAATGAACCTTGAGTCGGGAAGCATAACTGTGATGATCCATTGCGGCAGCCGCGGCTTGGGGCATCAGGTTTGCGATGACTATTTAAAGGTCATGCGGCGAGCCATGGCAAAATATAAGATTGATGTTCCGGATCGTCAGCTTTGCTGTGCTCCTATACAATCGGAAGAAGGACAGCAGTATATTGGATCGATGAAGGCTGCCGCTAATTTTGCCATGGCGAATCGACAAATAATAGGGTCAGTTGTACGGGATGTCTTCGCCCAGTTTTTCCCAGGAAAGCCTCTTTTCCCTGTCTATGACGTAAGCCATAACATGGCCCATATAGAAAAACATATATGGGAAGGGCGCAAACGTGAGGTTTGTGTCCATCGTAAAGGGGCAACCCGAGCTTTCGAAGGTCAGCCTGTGCTCATTCCAGGCAGCATGGGAACGGCAAGCTACGTTCTGGTGGGGACAAAAAAAGCAGAAATGGAAAGTTTTGCTTCAACTTGCCATGGCGCGGGACGCGTATTGAGCAGAAATGAAGCTGTAAAACGAACGAGAGGACAAAACCTGGTTCGAGAGATGGCTGACCGGGGAGTAACAGTAAAGGCAGATAGTTTCCGTACCTTGGGAGAAGAGATGCCGGAAGCTTACAAAGATATTTCTGCAGTAGTAGAAGTTGTTCATCAGGCTCAATTAAGCCTTAAAGTGGCAAAATTAAAGCCAGTGGCGGTGATAAAGGGGTAGTAACAGTTGCTTAATGGAGAGGCAAAACACAGCTTGCCTCTTTTTTTTTAAATGAGTACAATACGATGGGGATCAAAAAGCATCAAATATATCTATTCATTGCTGTATTGCTGATGATCTTGCATACGGTGAGTAGAGGAGGTAATGCTACGAATGATGCTGAGTGATATTGAGATAGCGCAAAATGCCGAGTTGAAGCCAATTGTAGAGGTGGCTGCGCAGCTGGGAATCAATGAAGATGAGCTTGAGTATTATGGAAAATACAAGGCGAAGGTGACTTATGGTCTTTGGAACAGGATCAAGGATCGCCCCGACGGCAAGCTTGTATTGGTGACGGCCATCACGCCAACGCCAGCTGGAGAAGGCAAGACAACCACAACGGTTGGCCTTGGCCAGGGATTGGCGAAGTTAGGTAAAAGGGTATGCATAGCGCTAAGAGAGCCCTCGCTGGGCCCGAGTTTTGGGGTGAAAGGCGGAGCTGCTGGAGGAGGTTACTCTCAGGTTGTTCCCATGGAAGATATCAACCTTCATTTCACAGGTGATCTTCACGCCATAACATCTGCTCATAACTTGCTTTCCGCCCTGATCGACAACCATCTCCATCAGGGGAACCCATTGAATATCGATCCTCGCCGTGTTGTTTTCCGCCGAGTTGTTGATCTGAACGAACGAGCCCTCCGTCACGTTATCGTTGGCCTGGGAGGCAAAGCTGACGGTGTGCCTCGGGAGTCAGGGTTTGATATCACAGTGGCATCGGAAGTTATGGCCATTCTATGTCTTTCGGCAAACATCAAAGAGTTGAAAGAGCGCCTATCCAAAATTGTTGTGGGCTATACTTATAATGGGACGGTTGTAACGGCAGGAGATCTGAACGCCCATGGTTCTATGGCGGCGTTATTGAAAGACGCATTGAAGCCAAACCTTGTCCAGACCCTGGAGCATGTTCCGGCTTTTGTTCATGGCGGTCCTTTCGCCAATATCGCTCATGGCTGCAACAGCCTTCAGGCGACGAAGTATGGTCTTAAGCTTGCCGATTACTTCATTACGGAAGCAGGTTTTGGCGCGGACCTCGGCGCGGAGAAGTTCTTTGATATAAAATGCCGCATAGGCAATCTTACCCCATCGGCAGTAGTCATTGTGGCTACAGTCCGTGCACTGAAGATGCATGGCGGAGTGGCGAAGAACGAGCTTACCGGGGAAAACCTTGAGGCACTCTCCAAGGGCATCCCGAACCTTGAGAAACATATAGAGAATATGAAGAGGTTTGGAATTCCGGTTGTTGTGGCCATTAACCGTTTCCCCACCGATACTGAGGCCGAATTGGAACTTGTAAAGGAACACTGTGTCGCGTTAGGTGTTCAGCAGGTATTGTCTGAAGTCTGGGCAAAGGGTGGCGAAGGCGGCATTGAGCTTGCGGAACGGGTTCTTGAGGCGGTAGAGAAACCCAACACCTTCCACAAGTTGTATGATGCTTCCTTGAGCCCTAAGGAGAAGATAGAAAAGATAGCCAAAGAAATCTACGGTGCGAAGAGCGTTGCCTATATGGCTCAGGCGGAGAAGGATCTTGAAGAGATCCACCGTCTGGGGAAGGATAACCTGTTGGTATGCATGGGTAAGACCCAGGCATCCATTTCCGATAATCCGGCCCTCATTGGGCGTCCGGAAGGATTTGAACTGACGGTTCGTGAAGTGAGGCTGTCAGCAGGCGCGGGATTCATTGTTCCCATAACTGGATCAATAATGACAATGCCCGGTCTTCCCAAGGTTCCTGCAGCAATGAAGATCGATGTAGATGACGACGGCAATATTACAGGACTGTTCTAGTCAAGGGAGGATCTGTTGTAATGAAAGCTCATATATTGGATGGAAAGAAAGTAGCAGCTGATGTAGTCGCTTCTATCAAAAAAGAAGTGGAAGAAATAAAGGCCCAGGGAAAGCATGTTCCGGGCCTTGCCGTGGTTCTTGTTGGTGAAAACCCAGCATCAAAGGTCTACGTTGGGCAAAAGGAAAAGAAATGCAAGGAAGTGGATTTCAACTCCTTTCTCCATAAACTGCCTGCGTCTACAACAGAAGAAGAACTGTTGAAGCTTATAGACACTTTGAATAATGACAGGGCGATAGATGGAATTCTTGTTCAGCTTCCTCTTCCAGAACAAATTAATACTGACAAGGTGCTCATGGCAATCGCTCCCTCTAAGGATGTTGATGGATTCCATCCTGTAAATATGGGAAATCTTGTGACAGGACTGCCGGCAGTACATCCCTGCACTCCTAAGGGAATTATGTACATCCTTGATGCCTACAATATAGACATCGAAGGCAAACACGCAGTAGTTGTAGGAAGAAGCAACATTGTAGGTAAACCTATTGCCCATCTTCTTCTTGACCGCAACGCTACTGTTACCATCTGCCACAGCCGTACAAAAGATCTTGCGGCTATCGTACGGCAGGCTGATATCGTTGTGGCAGCGGTGGGACGTCCCCGCATGATCACCGCTTCTATGGTTAAAGAGGGGGCAGTGGTCATTGATGTGGGTATTAACCGCCTTGAAGATGGCCTTGTGGGAGATGTAGACTTTGAAGGGGTCGCTGAAGTGGCCTCCTGGATTACACCAGTACCAGGCGGGGTAGGCCCTCTCACTATTGCGATGCTGCTTCAGAATGCTCTGGAAGCGGGGCTGAAAAAGTAGCGCCCGCCACAACACATACGATTGGCAAGAGAGAAAACGATAGAAGGGTCTCCTTGTAATTAATTGTTAATTATAAGGAGACCCTTTTTTATTCTTTCCTCTTCATGTTACAATACTACAATCTTTTTTTTGAGGAGTGAGATCCTTTTTTGTCTACAGTACGTACGTGTAAGACTCTAGCCAGTTTTCCCCTGCTCGCAGGAGAAAAAGGTCTTGATAAAAAAATAGATAAAGTTATGCTTTTGGATGATGTTAGAACTGGGCGTGAGTTTTCTTTAGGATCCTTCATCGTTGGAAGATGGGCTGGAGATAATGGAAAAAGTGACCTGGTTCTTTTAACAAAAGTTTTTAATTCCGGCGCAGCTGGTGTTGCCTTTCAGGGAAACCTCCCCCTCGAACTTGTTCGTTTGTCAGACGAGCAAGGGATTCCTTTGTTTCACATCTCTTCCGATCACGTGCTCCTCGATGTCCTTTTCGACCTCCGCAATGAATTGGTGGCCGAAGAAAAAGGATTGTATTCTTCCTTTTCGCCCTTTGCCGATATTTTATTGGACGACGGCGACATAGAACGCATTCTCTGGGCCCTCCGTGACGCCATAAAATACGGCGTAGCCTATCGAGACATGATTCAGAAGAAATTGTTCGTCGCTTCTTATTCCGACGAATTCAAAGAACATGTAAAAATATACCCTTTAAAAGAAGTAATGCGGCTTCACGAGCATGTGGAAGTGCGCGTGGGGGGCGCGGTAAGCGGGTACCTTATCCTTAACCGCTCCCATCAGCCCAAGAGAGAGCTCACCATTTTTGAGAGATCCGCAGTGGAAAACACTCTCATTGCGGTGAAGCTTGCCATAGAGAAAAAAATATCAGCTCAGAAGGTAGAGCGAAACTATATCGACGAATTTGTGAGAGACCTAATTTATAACAAAGTACAAAGAATGGAAGAACTAGAGAGCCGGTCGCGGACCTTTGGCTGGAGCCCCGTTAACGGTGTTGTGGCAGTGACCCTTGAAATGATAACCGAGAGCGGCGAATCAGGAGAGAGAGAACTACAGGTTTTCTTTTCCACATTGCGATCCAAATTCCTGGCTTTTTTCCCAAAGTCCATTTATACGTTGTCAACAAAGTCGGTGGTCTTCCTTCTTTCCCCGCCAGATCCGGACAGTGGCGCTAAAACCTTTCAAAATAACATCGTCAAAGTGGCGGAACATTTGAACGAAGAGGCCATGCGAGAGCTTCGGTGCCAAATCCTTGTCTCCGTGGGGGGCTACAAGCCAGATCCGTTAAACACTCATGAGAGCTATCGAGAGGCTATTGGGGCTCAAAGAGTTGCCAAACTCTCATCCCATGCTCAAAATGTGGTGTTTTGGGAATTCTTGGGGGCTATGAAACTGCTCTCCATGATATCCCAAAATCATGAAGCGGCTCTTTTCTGCCATAACATGCTGGATAAAGTTATAGAGCACGATTCGGGATGCAATGGAGAGCTTCTCGAAACGCTCAGGGTTCTAAGCAAGTGCAACTGGAATATTAAGCATGCTTCAGAGGCAATGAAGTTCCATTACAATACAATTAAATACCGGAACAAGAAGATAAACGAACTCCTGAATTTTGATCCTGAAAACAGCGATCATCGCTTTGATATAGCCCTGGCCCTTAAATTATATGACCTTGGCGTATTCTGAGTTTTTGTCAAAACTTGACAAAAAGACGAAATAAAACTTATCAATTTACAATAATGCCCCGAAGGTTTTCATCCTATACAATTCCCACGAAAGGTGGGAGTCTGGTGATGAAAGAAAGTTTTACGTTAAGCGAAACGGTCATCCCTATTCTACAGCAACTTATACGTATACGTACCTCTCAGCCCTCTGGCGATGAGCGTGACGCCGCGATTTATATTTCCTCATTATTCCCGGAAGATCGTGTTGAAAAAAGAATAATAAGTCATGGAAACAATAGGGCTTCACTCATAGTCACTATTCCAGGAATGGATCGGAGTCGGGGTGTTGCCATCTTAGGACACCTTGACACTATACCCGTAGGGGACGCGAAGGAGTGGACCCACTCACCCTTTGGAGCAGAAATCGTGGATGGTCTTATATATGGTCGGGGTTCAGCAGATATGAAAGGCGGCTTGGCCTCGATTATTTTCGCAGCGTTATCCCTCCTTCAGGAAGAGTCCAAGCCTGCCGTGGACATTCTCTTTTGTTTTACGGCTGATGAGGAAGATGGGGGAACAGGGGCACTCTCTCTTGTAGGCGGCGGTTTTTTGGACAAAGTAGAGGAAATTATTATTGTTAAACCCACCAATGGGAAAATAGGGTTGGCTGAACGGGGTGCTATTTGGCTTCGTGTTAAAACTGAAGGAAAATCAGCTCATGCCGCAATGGCTGATGCTCAAATTAACGCTCTTTTTGCTTTTAATAAAATCGCAGAAACTATAAAAGCCTTATTTTCAAATGAAAAGAAACACGATCTTCTCGGTTATACCACGTGTTTAGTAACGTCTCTTCATGCTATAAGCGATCAATGCAACGTTGTTCCACATTATGTGGAAGGTACGTTGGACATCAGAACTCTCCCTAGCGTAGATCATGATTGGCTCTGTCGAGAAATGAATGAATGTGCGAGCTGCGTTGAAAGTGAATGCAGGGATGTTCGTGTTTTTCTGGAAGTCATTCAAAATAGACAGCCAGTGGGCATGGATGAAGGGGCTCCTCTCGTCCAATCATTGAAGAACATTTATCGGGATCTGAATATTCCATGGAAAACTACAGGACTGAATTATTTTACCGATGCTTCTATTCTTATTCCTTCTCTAGGAGTTCCATTTGTAATGTTTGGGCCAGGGGATGAGCTTTTTTTCCATCAACCAGATGAGTATGTACGAATCGACTCTGTTATTCGCATGGGAGAAGTCCTTGCGCTCTATGCGAAAACCAGACAGTGAAAATGGGGGATTTTTATAATGAAATATTTTAGCTTGTTGGATACCCTTTGTGAACGGTTTGAAAGATTCGCTGTTTCCTGGAGCATTATCGTTATGGCGTTCGTAGCCATCGCCAATGTTCTTAGCCGCAACCTTTTAAACCATAGCTTCACGTGGGCTGAAGAGGTAACCCAGTTTACCATTGTCTGGGTCACCTTTGTTGGCATGAGCCATGCGGCGCGAAACGGCGCACACATACGAATGTCGGCCCTTTCCGACTTTTTAGGACCAAAGGCCCGCAAGGTTTTAATGATCATTGTTTGTATTGGGACCGCAGCTCTGATGTTCTATCTGAGCTGGTACGGATACATATATGTAGCCAAGCTTGCCCAGATCAAAAAACAGACGCTAGGTCTTCGCATACCCCTCTATCTAATCATGCTGTGGGTTCCTGTGGGTTTTGTTATGACTGGCGTCCAGTATATATTAGCAGCCATAAAAAATATGACTCATGAAGGGATTTATGTTTCAAAAACTGTACTGGAAGGGCACGCTGAGGACCAAGAGTCCTTCGACTTTTAGGGGGGAAACCTTATTATGCTATTGACTCTTATGGGCACAATGATAATTTTGCTGCTATTGGGATTTCCTATGATGGTGCCCCTTGCAGCGGGAGCGTTCTTAACGCTGATTCTAAACTTTCCGAATGTTAACCCATCAATGCTTATACAGCAGATAATAGGCGGCGTCCAGCCGATCTCTCTTACCGCAGTTCCTATGTTTATTTTAGCTGCGGATATTATGACCTCTGGCGAAATTGCAAATAGGCTGCTGTCATTCGTTGTTAAGATTGTAGGGCATAAAAGAGGCGGGCTTCCTATAGCTACAGCGACAGCCTGTACTCTCTTTGGAGCCGTTTCAGGTTCTACTCAGGCTACAGTTGTTGCCATAGGCGGACCTCTTCGTCCCATGCTTATTAATGCCGGGTATACCCCCTCCTTCTCTACAGCACTCATAATTAATGCAGCTATAATTGCTCTGCTCATTCCACCAAGTATCTATATGATTGTCTATGGCGTTGTAGGTGGAGCCTCTGTAGGCGAGCTCTTTATCGCTGGTGTTGGCCCGGGCCTTCTCATCCTGTTGTTCTTTTCTATCTATTGCTGGTTTATCTCGGGAAAGGAACACAGCATGCAAAGAGCGACCTCCCAAGAAAGGTGGCAAGCGTTTAAAGAAGCCATACTTGGCTTTACCTTCCCCATAATCATTTTTGGAGGCATTTATTCTGGAATATTTAGTCCCACTGAAGCGGCGGCAGTTTCTGTGCTGTACGCTTTCGTTCTTGAATATTTCATCTATAAATCTATAAAGCTGTCAGATATCCCTAAGCTTGCGTTACGAACGGGCATCGTTACGGCTATTGTATTTATCCTTATAGCGGTGGGACAAGCCTTCTCCTGGACAGTCTCCTTTGCCAGAATCCCCAATTTGATTCTTCCCCCGCTGCTGGGAACGGATCCATCTGTTCTTCGTGTTCTGGCTGTTCTCTCCATCGCTTATTTCCTGGGATGTATGTTTGTTGACCCCATTGTGGTAATCATGATCCTCACGCCAATCTTCAAGCCGGCCATAGATGCTACGGGTCTTGATAACGTATTAGTAGGTACAATTGTCACCCTGCAGGCTGCTATTGGGTCTACAACGCCCCCTTTTGGGTGCAATATTTTTACTGCCATAGCGATCTTTAAGCAGAAATATACAGACGTTGTGCGAGGTGTACCTCCGTTTGTGTTCATTCTGATACTGGTGTCCGTCTTGCTTGTGCTTTTCCCTCAAATAGCGTTGTTCTTGCGGGATATGGCAGTTGCTAGATAAATAAAGTAATAGCTGGGGAATGTAGGTAGTTTAGTGTAAGGCATAGAACAATGCCTTAAATTAGTAAACAGGAGGTAATAGCTATGAGGAAATTACGTGTTTTAGCTCTGGTTTTTGCATTTGTTTTCGCGCTCTCTGGTGCGGCTGTAGCAGCCGAGTACAACTGGCGTCTCGCCTGTGAGGAAATTGCAGGAAGTGTTGCTGATCTTTATGCAAACGAGTTTGCCCGTCTTCTCGCTGAGAAATCTAATGGAAGGATTCACCTTGATGTGTACCCTTCAGGTACCCTGGGGACTCCTACAGAAATGTTCGAGCTCTGCCTGAACGGCGCTATTGAATTCGGACTTGTTGGCCCTGGGCAGTGCGGCGCTATTGTTCCAGAAAACCAGATCTTCGCTCTTCAGTTTCTTTTCTCCGATGACGATATGCTCAACGAGAAGGTACTTGCGTCAAGCAAAGCGTTGAATGTCGATCTTGCGGCCAAATATGAAGCAAAGGGGCTCAAAGTACTCTCTTACTTCAGCGAAGGTGCTATGTACTGGTCTTCCAACAAACCCCTCCTTACTCCAGAAGATTTTGCCGGTTTCAAAATTAGGGTTATGCCTTCCGAAATGCTTGTAGAAACTTACAAAGCCTATGGTGCTAACCCAACACCTCTTTCCTTTACAGAACTGTACAGCTCTCTTCAGCTTAATATGGTTGAAGGACAGGAAAATGCTCCTTACATCATTCAGGAAATGAAATTTATGGAAGTCCAGAAATATCTTGTTGCTTCCAAACATAATTACTACATTATGCACAACCTTGCTAATGCCGATTTCTACAACGGCCTGCCCGAAGATATCAAGGCGATTGTAGAAGAGTGCGTTGCCGAGCTTCGTCCCTACGTCTACAAAGTTCAGCAGGAACTCAACGACCAACGTCTCGACATGATGGTCAAAGCCTTTAAGCCTGGCCAGGAGCTTCTTGTTCTTGATCAGGAACAGAGAATGCGCTTCCGTGAAATAGCTAAAAAGGCAGACGAAACGTACTTTAAACTTTCTGGCGACCCCGAGTTTGCGAAAAACCTTCTTGAAACTTTCCGCGCGGAGATGGCTTCGGCAGAAAAGGAACTGGCAGGGAAATAAGCAGGATTCTTCTGAAATATACGGGAGAGAATCCGTATAGCAACATGCAGTTTATTTTAGATTTAAAGAACTGATTGGAGGAACTAGAATTGGCAAAGAAGCAGTATGTACATGCAGTACCTAATTTTAGCAACGGGAGAGACAAGGAGGTTTACGAGGCCGTTGTTGATCAGATTCGCAACGCGAAAGGCGTAAAACTCATAGGCTATTTTCCTGATGCTGACTTTAATAGAACAGTTATTGAGTGCCTTGGAGAGCCAGGGCCTTTGAAAGAAGCGCTTTTAAATATGGCCGCAAAATCCTACGAGCTTATCGATATGGAGAAACAGGAAGGGAAACACCCTCGTATCGGTGCTCAGGATACAATTCCTATTTTCCCTCTTCATAACATTACCCTTGAGGAGTGCACGGCTCTCGCAGAAGAAATTGGCAAGGAAGTTTGGGAGAGATTTCAGGTGCCTGTCTATTTTAGCGGCGAGAATGCCAGAACACCAGAGCGCAGAGAGCTTGCCTACATCCGTAAGGGGCAGTATGAGGGATTGAAAGAGGTTGCCCATACTCCTGAGCGTTGCCCAGACCTTGGTCCTGCAAAACTTCATCCAACAGCAGGTGCTACTATCGTAAGTGCCGCACCTCGCAATCTTGTGGCTGTTAATATGATTTTAAATACAACGGACTTGGAAATTGGCAAGAAAATTGCTAAAATGCTGAGGGGGCCAAGTGGCGGCTTCAGTACAATCCGTGCCGTTGCCTTCAAACCTGATGGTTATGATAATGTCGCGGTTTCCATGAACATGTTTGATTATGTCAACACTCCAGTCTACCGGGCCTTCCAGGTTATTGAAAATGAGGCTAAAAGATATGGACTGTGCATAATTGGAACTCAGTTCTGTGGTACACTTCCTCAGGAAGCCCTTTTGAACTGTGCTCATTATTTCCTTCGAGTTGTAGATTTTGATCCGAACCAGATTTTAGAGAACAATATCCTTGCTCTTGATGATGGGGAGTAGAGTGGTATGTTGGTAGAAATGAATTTACAGGCTTTTGTAAAAGAATTAGCATCTGATTCGCCGGCTCCAGGCGGCGGAAGTGTTGCCGCTCTCTCAGGAGCTTTAGGAGCAGGCCTTATCTCTATGGTTTGTAATTTGACCATTGGTAAGGAAGGATACGAAGCCTATGAATCGGATATGGTTGAGGTGCGGGCAAAGTCAGAGAGCCTCTATGCCAGCTTGCTTGAAAGAATTGATAACGATACAGAAGCCTTCAACAAAGTAATGGCTGCCTTTAAGATGAAAAAAGAGACAGATGAAGATAAAGCTGCTCGAAAGGCTGCCATTCAGAACGCTTTTAAAGGAGCTTGTGATTCTCCTTTTTCTATCGCTGAAGAGTGTCTTGCCGTGATTCGCCTGGCTGATAGTATTGTGGATAAAGGCAATATCAACGCCGTGAGCGACATGGGAGTAGCAGCAGCTCAGGCCCTTGCAGGCCTTGAAGGTGCTGTTATGAATGTGCGGATAAACCTTCCTTCCATCAAAGATGAAGCGTATGTGGAAGAAAAAAAGGCTGCCGTTCAGAAAATGCTTGATGAGGGCATGAGCCTTCGCCAGACAGTCCAAGAAAAAGTAGACGCCAAGTTATAAGTTATTTTAAAGCGTTTTCACGTTTGTTCCCTATTAAGGGGCAGAATTAATTCTGCCCCTTAATGTCCTTTATGGGGTATATAAGCTGTAACAAACAGAGGAGGTAGTGCTACTAATGATGCTGAGCGATATTGAAATTGCGCGAAGTGCCAAAATGAAGCCCATCGTTGATGTGGCCGCGCAGCTGGGAATTGACGAAGAAGAATTGGAGCTTTACGGGAAATATAAGGCTAAGGTAACCTATGGCCTTTGGAATCGGATCAAGGATCGCCCCGACGGCAAACTTGTGTTGGTGACTGCTATTACGCCGACGCCAGCTGGTGAAGGCAAGACTACTACTACAGTAGGATTGGCTCAGGGACTTGCGAAGCTAGGGAAAAAAGTGAGCATCGCCCTTCGGGAGCCCTCACTTGGCCCAAGCTTTGGAGTGAAGGGAGGAGCGGCAGGCGGAGGCTACTCTCAGGTTGTTCCCATGGAAGACATCAACCTTCACTTCACTGGCGACCTTCATGCCATAACGACAGCTCACAACTTGCTAGCAGCCTTGCTTGATAACCATTTGCATCAGGGCAATCCATTGAACATCGACCCGCGCCGAGTCGTTTTCCGCAGAGTTATTGACCTCAATGAACGGGCCCTTCGTTATGTAAACGTTGGTCTGGGCGGCAAAACAAACGGAGTTCCCCGTGAGTCAGGTTTTGATATCACAGTGGCTTCGGAAGTTATGGCTATACTGTGTCTCTCTGAGAGTATTAAAGAACTAAAAGAGCGGCTTGCCAAAATTGTTGTGGCCTATACCTATGATGGCACGGCCGTTACCGCTGGAGATCTGAATGCTCAGGGATCTATGGCAGTGGTGCTGAAAGATGCATTGAAGCCCAACCTTGTACAGACCCTTGAGCACGTTCCGGCCTTTGTACACGGCGGTCCTTTCGCCAATATTGCCCATGGATGCAACAGCATTCAGGCAACAAAGTATGGGCTTAAACTTTCTGATTACTTTATTACAGAAGCGGGTTTTGGTGCCGATCTTGGCGCAGAGAAGTTTTTTGACATTAAATGCCGTGAGGGAAACCTCCATCCCTCAGCTGTAGTCATAGTGGCTACGGTCCGTGCGCTAAAGATGCACGGCGGAGTAGCGAAGAGCGAACTCACCGGAGAAAACCTTGAGGCACTGTCCAAGGGTATTCCTAACCTTGAGAAGCACATCGAAAACATGCAAGGGTTTGGAGTTCCGGTTGTTGTGGCAATCAACCGTTTCCCCACCGATACAGAAGCTGAACTGAAGCTTGTTCGCGAGCGCTGTGCTGCTTTCGGTGTCCCAGTAGCCCTTTCAGAGATCTGGGCAAAGGGTGGCGAAGGTGGAATAGAACTTGCAGAGCGGGTTCTTGAAGCGGTAGAGAAACCCAATTCTTTCCACCCGCTTTACGATGTGGCCCAGAGTCCGAAAGAGAAGATCGAAAAAATTGCTAAGGAAATTTACGGAGCGAAGGGTGTCACCTATACAGCTCAGGCGGAAAAGGATCTTGAAGAGATTCACCGACTTGGCAAAGACAATCTTGTAATATGTATGGCGAAAACCCAGGCCTCTATTTCTGACAATCCGGCCCTCATCGGGCGTCCGGAAGGATTTGAACTGACTGTCCGTGAAGTACGCCTGTCAGCAGGTGCGGGATTCATTATTGCCATAACCGGGTCAATAATGACGATGCCCGGTCTTCCCAAGGTTCCTGCTGCGATGAAGATCGACGTAGATAACGACGGTAATATTACTGGACTATTCTAAGTTAAGATACTAGAATATTTTTTAGAGGCGATTGGCATCATTATAATGAAGCCAATCGCCCTTTTTTATGTTTTTGTGGTAGTTTTAAGAAACGACGTCAAAAAAAGCACTAAAATCTTCTAGGAAGGGATAAAATAGAAGGCATAATACATAATCGAGGTGGAGGTATTTCTATGGCTGTAAAACCCTGGTGGCGCGAGACCCTCGAAACAGTACTCTGGGCCGTAGCTCTTGCGCTTGTTCTTCGTACCTTTGTCGTTCAATCATACTGGATCCCGAGTGGATCTATGATTCCCACTCTGCAGATACGTGATCGTGTTATGGCTGCAAAGTTCTGGTATCGGTTTTCTGAACCTCAACGGGGCCAAATCGTTGTCTTTAAATTTCCTGATGACCCTAAAAAAGATTTTGTAAAACGGATAATTGGATTGCCAGGGGAAACGGTGGAGATTCGAAATGGTGCAGTGTACGTTAATGGAGAAAATCTTAATGAACCCTATGTGAGGAATCATGATTCAATGTCGATGGAACCAACGATTGTTCCTGAAAAACATTACTTTATGCTTGGAGACAACAGACCCAACTCATGGGATGGTCGTTTCTGGGACCATCGTTTTGTTTCCAGGGATGAACTGAGGGGCCCCGCATTTTTTCGCTTCTGGCCTTTATCTAGAATAGGAATTCCCAAGTAAAAGACAATAGAATGGCGGCAATGGCAAAGCATATAAGGGGCTATTATGAATTGGACAGATAATTCATAATAGCCCCTTATATTTTAATGACTATTCCCAATAAGGGACCTTCGTGCCAACACCTTGCTCCAGAGCCTTTCTGTATGCACGGGTAACTACGGCTATGTCCTCTATTCCCATACCCACAGCGTTGAAATAGATGGTTTCATTATCGTTTTCGCGCCCAGGCTTTTTACCGTTAATGATCTCTCCGATTTGTGCAGTTATATCTCCATCGGTTATGAGACCCCTGTCGTACATAAGGGCGACAGTACTGATTTTCCGATGTTTTATGTTTTTCCAGTTATCCACGACGATTTTATCTGCCAGCCTTACGCAGTCATCGGTAAACTCGTAGTCGGCCATATTCATCATCAGAGCGCCTTTTTTGATCCAGTCTGCATGAACGATGGGCTCAGAGGCGATGGTGACCGTAATGATAATATCGCTCTTTTTACAGTATTCCCCAGGTTCCTTTACTGCGGTAACAGCCACACCGTATTTTTTGCTCATCTCGTTGGCGAAGATCTCTGCGCGCTCAAAAATGACGTCATTGATATAGACGTTTTTAATGGAAGGACGAGCCAGCAATGCCGCCTCGAGCTGTGTTCTGCTCTGTGCGCCGGCACCGAATATGGTCATTGTGGTCGCATTTTTAACCGAAAGATATTTTACGGCAATTCCGCCAACAGCACCTGTTCGTTTCGCGCTGACCGTGGTGCCATCAGAAATAGCGACGGGAATCTTGGTGATAGGATCATTCAATATTACAAGAACCGTTGCTCTTGGTAGTCCGATCTTGTAATTCTGAGGGCTGCTTCCAATCCATTTGATGCCAGCCATATCATACTCGCCGCCAATATATCCAGGCATGGCATTAAGTCTGCCTAGAGTGTTTTCATCCTCAATGGTCTTTCCCCATGGCATCACGGCTTTGTCAGGGCACATCGCATCACCGCTGTCAAAGAGGGAAAGAACTCTTTCCATATCATGCATTACTTCTGACATGTTGTTTGCTGCGAGTTCATTTACTTGTTTATCGCTCAAAAAAAGTATCTCAAGTTTGTTGGTCATCGTGATTAATTCCTTTCTTTGTTCATATAGTTGTGTAGTCTATGTCAGACCTTTTCAAATTGGGAAATAATCTGCTATACCGTCATTTTTTCCAGATTTAAGCTCTTAACAAGTTTATCCTGTTATCCGCTCATTAGATGTGCTGTAACTTGCATATGCACACTGCCTGTTTGTTCTTCTAGTACCTAGTATCTGCCATTTTAGAGTGGTAGTATGAAGTCTGTAAAGGGCCTCTTCACGACATTTTTATAGGTCTTTTCCTCCTTTCTTATAATGATCTGAAGCACATCAATTGTATTTCTGCAGACTCTTTTAGTCTGGCTTAATCAATCTTCTTTGTCTATAGGGTGAGGTTTTTTATATATCTTACCCTAATTTTCTTGCAGAATCCTATTGAACCTTTTAAGTATTCTGTAAAGAATTATAGGATAATTGGCTTAGAAGTAAGGGGCGCAATATGAAATATCGTTGATTGGAGGGAAGTTTATGTTATCGGATTCCCAGCTTGTTAACGATCATATAACCTTTAAAACCGCTGCCCAGCATGCTTTCATGCAAGTACCGATAGTGTTGCCCAATCAAAATGCTGGTGAAGTACGCCAGATGATGGCAGGGCGGAAGTATGAGCTAGCTAGCCATGTAGTAGTCTGTGGTGAAAAAGGTCTATTCCTTGGTGTTATCAGGATAGAGGACCTATTTGCCGCTCAATGTGAAACTCTCATGGGAGAAATTATGAATCGGAAGGCGCCGGTTGTCGCTCCCGGAGTAGACCAGGAGGTTGCCGCATGGAAAGCTGTCCAGAGCAAGGAGTCTGCCCTCTCGGTTGTAGACCAGAATGGGCTTTTTGTTGGCATTATCCCCCCTCACCGACTTCTTGCTGTTCTGCTATCAGAACATGAGGAAGACCTATCGCGCTTGGGAGGTTTCACAAGGAGTACTGAAGAGGCTCGCTCCACTAGTGAAGAACCGGTGCAGCGCCGATTTCAGCATCGTGTTCCATGGCTTCTGGTTGGCCTCGGAGGGGCACTGCTCGCAGCAGATTTTGTTGGCTGGTTCGAGGTACAGCTTCAGCAGAATGTAATGCTTGCTTTTTTCATCCCGAGCATTGTTTATCTGGCGGATGCCGTGGGTACTCAAACTGAAACCGTTGTAGTACGGGGGCTTTCAGTAGGTGTTGAAATGAAAAGAATGGTAATGAGAGAACTATTGGCAGGGCTGGCGATTGGTTTGGCTCTGGCTGCGGTAGCGGGTCCATTGGTGTGGTGGCGTTGGGGAATCCCTAGTATTGCTTTATGCGTAGGATTGTCGGTTTTCGCCGCCTGTTCCACAGCCACATTGGCAGCTATGATGCTTCCATGGTTGCTGAACACCCTCTCTCTTGACCCTGCCTTTGGAAGCGGACCTTTGGCAACTGTGGTTCAGGATCTCTTATCTATTCTGATCTACTTTTTCATTGCGACAGCGCTCTTGAGATAAAAGAAAACAGTCAGTTTGTATTTTGCGGTTTTATTTGCAATTGAAAAGAAAGTGTTTCTAGAGGCAACTAATTCACGCTAAAAAGCATAAAAAATGGGTTATCAAGATGGATCAGAAAAATCTTGATAACCCACAATAATTTCTCAAATGGCGGAGGACAGAGGATTCGAACCCCTGGAGGCTTGCACCTCAACTGATTTCAAGTCAGCCGCCATCGACCACTCGGCCAGTCCTCCGCAATGGGCATGTGCCCGGGCATGTATTATACACATTGCTTATGCGGCCGACAACCCTTTTAGTGATAAAGAAAGGATATAATGTAAAGAATTTCTTGCGAACCATAGAGAAACAGAGGGGGATTCATGTGGAGAAAATGGACATAGTAAGGATGTATCTTTGTAAGCCATCTGCTATTGTGATTATAGGGGCCTCCCAGAAGGAGAATAGAATTGTGTATAAGGTTATGAAATATCTCCAGGCAGCTGGACATAGACTTTATCCAGTGAACCCCGCATACAAAGGCCAGATGATACTCGATTGCCCCTGTGCAGGTTCTGTTTCAGATTTGTCAGAACCTATTGATGTAGTTGTTTTTTTCCTCTCTCCTTCTTTGCAGCAGCCTATAGCTGAAGAACTGGAAGGAAAGAAAGAACGCCCCGTCGTCTGGTTTCAGCCAGGAACAGAAAATGCGGCCTTGGAATTACGGCTCAAAGACAAAGGTTTTCCTGTTGTGAACCATGATTGCATAATGGCCGCCCATATCAAGCATTGTAAATTTACTTTATAAGTTAGAATACTTTATACAAGCTTTTTTCAAGCTTTTAATTTTCACACTTTTTGTGTCTATGGTATATAATTCTAGAAAGGACGGTTTTTTTTAATCATCCTGAAATCCTTTGCACATTACTTTTCCGTCTAAGGAGGTTCCTCTTTGTCTCAGGAAGTCACCATTTCTTTACGAGTCCGTTATAGTGAAACAGATCAAATGGGAATTGTGTATTACGCCAACTATCTGACCTGGTTTGAAGTTGGGCGAACCGAGTATTGCCGTATTCTTGGCACCCCCTACTCTCATTGGGAAAAAGAAGGGATTCTTTTGCCTGTAGTAGAGGCTTCCTGTCGCTATAAGGCCTCTGCCCGTTACGATGACCGTATCAATATCACTACATGGGTCGATGAGCTTAAGGTGTCCAGCATACGTTTTAGCTATCGAGTTACGAGGGAAGGAGATGGAAGATTGTTAGCTGAGGGTACTACTCGTCATGCCTTTATTAATAAAGAAGGGAAACTGCTTAGGGGAAAACATCCATTCTACACCATGATCCAATCATTTATGGATGAAAAATAATGGAGGTGGCATGTACTGTGAGCACAAAAGCAATACTCTTGGGCAATGAAGCTATAGCTCGCGGTATTGTGGAAGCCGGTTGTGGAGTGGCTACGGCTTATCCAGGAACTCCCTCTTCGGAGATTCTGCCAGCAGTAGCCAAATTTGCAGACGAACTGGGGACTTCCACTGCTGTTGAGTGGGGCGTTAATGAAAAAGTAGCTTTCGAAATGGCGGCATCAGCTGCTTTTTCAGGAGTGCGGTCTTGCGCGATCATGAAGCAGGTGGGCCTTAATGTTGCGGCCGACCCTTTTATGAGCGCAGCCCATTTTGATATGAAAGGCGGAATGTTGCTGGTTGTGGCTGACGATCCAGGGCCCCATAGTTCTCAAACAGAGCAGGACAGTCGGTTTTTTGCGTATTTTGCAAAAGTGCCTTGTTTTGACCCTGCTACAGCATTTGAGGCCAAAGAGATGGTTTTCGATGCATTCGATCTTTCTGAAAAGTACCATATCATCACAATTCTCAGGCCGAGCGTTCGTGTAGACCACTGCCGGCAGGATGTAGATCTCAACGAAGTAATCAAGCTTGATAGAGAAATACGGTTCGAAAAAGATCCTGCCCGGTGGGTCTGCCTTCCTGCAAGCGTGCGTATAAATCACCCTAAATTGAATCAGAAGAACGATGAAATCCGGGAAGACTTTGAAACCAAGTATAGTAAATACAATTATGAAGTTCCTGCAAAAGGAAGGGCTAAGCTCGGCATTATCGCTTCTGGCGTTTCCTTTTCTATTGTTGTTGACATCCTTAAAGCAATGGGAAGAGATGACGTTTCTGTATTAAAAATAGGGACTCCCGTTCCTCTCCCTATTAAGATGGTTTCTGATTTCATTAATCGCCATAGTAATGTTCTCGTTCTTGAAGAAACCTACCCGGTTGTGGAGATGCAGCTTCTTGATCGCACGAAGGTTAAAGGCCGATGGAACGGGTATGTGCCGAGATCAGGAGAGCTTCTGCCGGAAGTAATAGAAGAAATTATTCTTAAATCTCTTGGAGAAGAAAAACAGATAGGTGCCGACAGTGATTTAAAGGCTGCTCTAGAGGATCTTAAAATAACGCCGAGGAAACCTATGCTCTGTCCAGGATGTCCCCATCGAGCGAGTGTCTTTGCTATTCGTCAGGCCATTCCCAGTGCGATCAATCCTTCAGATATTGGCTGCTATACCCTTTCAGTCAACCAGAAAGGGGCAGATGCAGTTATGGATATGGGTGCTTCTGTGACTATGGCGTCGGGACTCTATCTTGCTCATAAGGTGGCAGGTAAAGAACAGCCCATCGTTTCTACCATTGGAGATTCGACCTTTTTCCATATGGGTATTCCTGGGCTTGTCAGTGCCGTTTACAACAAACATGCCTTTGTATTGTGCATCCTCGATAACAGGACCACGGCTATGACAGGAGCTCAGTCTAACCCATCTGTGGGTGAAAAGCTCCGAAAGGGGGACGAGGGCAGGGTTGTAGAAATAGATTCGGTTGTAAACGGGTGTGGCGTGAATTACGTTAAAACCCTTGAAGCCTATGATGTAGAGGAAGGGAAAAAACTTGTAAAAGATGCGTGGGAGTATGCTAAAGCCCATCAGGAACCAGCGGTGCTTATATTCAAACACCCCTGTATGCTACTGCGGGAAAAACAGGATAAGATTCCTATGAAGGTCGATCCTGAAAAGTGTATTGGATGTAAGTTCTGTATTAATTTCTTTAATTGCCCTGGGCTTGTATTCGATGAAGCCGGTAAGAAGGCATACATCGATGAACGGTTCTGTGTCTCTTGTGGAGTTTGCTCGAAGGTGTGTCCACACGGGGCCATAGTTGCTATGGAGGAGGTGTAGGCCCATGCAATATGTCATCGTAGGTATAGGTGGACAGGGAATTTTGTTTTCCACAAAAGTATTGGGTCATATTGCCATGTCCCGCAACGAAAAAGTTATGGGAAGTGAAGTTCATGGCATGGCTCAGCGTGGTGGGTCTGTTATCAGTCATTTTAAAGTGGGAGATTACCAGAGCCCCCTTGTAAAAACTGGTGAAGCGGACATCCTTCTTGCTTTTGATCAAAACGAAGCCATACGAAACCTTCACTTTCTAAGGGAAGAAGGAAGCCTGTTAGTAAATATTTTTGACGAAAAGGCCCTTGAAAATACCCATCTCAACGAGTATCTTAAAAAGAAAAATATTAAGGTATTCAAAATAAAAGGGTACGATATACTCAAAGAGCACATGGGCGGGAATTTCCTTTTTCTGAACGTACTTATTCTTGGAGCTCTTTGCGCATGTGACGTAAGCACCGTAAAAATAGACCAGGTTCGACAGGCTATTCAGCAGTTATCCCCAGAAAAATTTGCAGACGCTAACCTCAAGGTATTAAACCTCGGTTACGATGCCATTTTTTAACAAAAAAAGGAGCATTTTGCGAGGGGGCTCTTTTGAGCTCCCTCCCTTTACTCACCGCGGAACAATGCTTATAGAAGTAATTCTTGTTCTTGCCATCACCCTGGCAATATCAGGAGCAGTAGTTACACGTTTCCGCCCTCTCTCTGTTTTGGGGTCTCCTGAACAACAAGCGCATAAAGAAGCGGAACGCCTTGCTTTATGGTTCGAGTCCCGTCTGTGTAAAGGGAGATTGCAGCAACATTCCTGTGAAATTCGCCTCTTACCGGGAGATCGCCCTGTGGATCAGGTAAGAATCACTTGGGACACAGGAGAAAGGGAGATCTTTGATTCTCGTGGAAAAGCCTGGTTTCAAATGGCATCGTTTAATCGCGTGTGTACCTATAGTCCGCGATGGCACACAGTTTCTCCCGCTTTTGCTCTAGAGGTGAAGACCGCACCCCAGTCAGGTGAAACAGTTTGTTCAGTCGTTGTTTCCCTTCACAGTTTTATCAGCATTAAATAAAAGTAAAAAATATGTTTATTTCTATTGAAATCTTGAAAGCACTGGGGTATAAAAAAACAATTCCAACAGCGCTTTTATAGAAAAGGGGGATAGTTGGATGGCAGAGGGGAAGCCTTGGTGGAGAGAATTTGTTGAGACTATTTTATGGGCTCTTGTTATTGCTCTTATTTTACGGACTTTTATAGTACAGGCTTTTTGGATTCCCAGCGGATCCATGGTCCCTACCCTTGAGCCGAGAGATAGGGTTCTTGTGGCCAAGTTCTGGTATTCTTTCCGAAAGCCAGAACGTGGAGATATTTTTGTCTTTAAATTTCCCCTCGACCCAAAGCGTGATTTTGTAAAACGAATAATAGGTCTTCCTGGAGACTCCCTCGACGTTAGAGATGGGATCGTTTATATAAATGAAAAGCCCCTCCATGAAAAATATGTGAAGTGGAGAGATGATTTTTCACTTTTCCCAAACATTCTCTTTCCTCAGGTTCCCATAAGAATTCCTGAGGGAAGGTATTTTGCAATGGGGGATAATCGATCGCATTCACAGGACAGTCGTTATTGGGGTTTTGTCC
The DNA here is from genome assembly GCF_001896635.1 of Aminobacterium sp. EBM-42. NCBI lineage: Bacteria > Thermotogati > Synergistota > Synergistia > Synergistales > Aminobacteriaceae > Aminobacterium > Aminobacterium sp. EBM-42. Next base: position 139,960 of record NZ_MPPC01000025.1, on the reverse strand, counting down.
CAGAAGAATATATTCGAGGTCCAGTTTTTTTCCGATACTGGCCTTTTAACAGAATAGGGGTTGTGTATTAATATGCCGCGTACAGTCTGGTACCCGGGCCATATGGCAAAAGGGAAACGCAAATTAGAAGAACTGGTTCAAAAGCTCGATCTTATATTAGAAGTTCGAGATGCGCGGGCTCCTCATCTTACCTCTTCGCCAATGTCAGATCAGCTTTCCAGAATTTGTCCCGTCTACATTGTACTTTCACGAGCAGACCTTGCTGAGGAAGGGGCTACAAAAGCATGGCTTCAGTTTTTTTCGTCTATTAAGCAGAAGGCCTGGGCATTCAATTTTCTTGAGGGGAGAATACAATTGTTGCGTCGGGACCTGGCGAAACTTCGGCCAGCTCACCGCGAACTTCGTCTTGCTGTTGTGGGAATTCCCAATGTGGGCAAATCTCTTTTCCTAAACCTTCTAGTAGGTAAAAAACGGGCTCCCGTTGGAGGAGTTCCTGGCATTACCAGGGGGGTTTCATGGTATAAAGGGCAAGATATCCTTGCTGTAGATTCTCCAGGCATTCTTGACCCCCGTTCACATGATGAGGTGCACCGCCGACTTGCCTGGCTCGGCTGCAGTAAGGCGGAAGTTATTGGCGGCACGGATGTCGTAGCACTTTCCCTTATTGAGCATTTAAAAGAGCGAGGACATTGGCATCTTGTTGAAAAAAAGTGGAATATAGAAAATGTGGAAGAAGAACCACTTATTACTCTTGAGAAAATAGGCCATCGTTTAGGATGTCTTGTCAGCGGCGGCCGTGTAGATCTTTTATTGGCAGGGCAGCGTTTTCTTGATGCCTTTTCTACGGGCAAACTTGGGCGAATAACATTGGAGTGGCCAGGGGAGCGGTATCCATGGGAAATAGAATAATAGCTGGTGTAGACGAGGCAGGCCGCGGCCCTTTAGCTGGGCCAGTTGTGGCGGCGGCCGTTGTTCTAACATCCTCTCAGCTTGATGCTTTGGCAGCGTTAGGATTAAATGATTCAAAAAAACTTACGCCCTTAAAGCGTGAAAAAATCTTTAAGGCAATGGTAAGCCTCGGAGTAGCATGGAGAGCCCAGGCTGCTTCCTCTTGGCGTATCGACCAAATGAATATCTTGCAGGCTACCTTATGGGCCATGAGCAGATCAGTGAACAAGTTACCCCTCGTTTTTGAGGAAGTCATTGTAGACGGCAGTATTCTTATCCCCGGGCTTAGGAATTACCCACAAAAGGCGATACCCAAAGGCGACAGTCTCGTACCAGAAGTGGCGGCCGCCTCTGTTGTAGCTAAAGTTCTTCGTGACAGAGCTATGGTCGCTCTGGATATGGCCTATCCTCAGTATAATTTTGCCAAACACAAAGGCTACCCTACAAAGGATCATCGTCGTCGTATTGCTGAGTTTGGGCTGTCACCCATTCATCGCAGAAGCTTTACGTGGAAGACTGTTTCTCCAGAGTAATCTGGGAGATTTTTCTGGCATGGTATTAAGCAACCATCCCGGTTATCCCTAAAAGGATAAATCCTGATCACCAGGGTTAAGCTCATACTGTGAAAGGCGCTGCGGATACAAGGCCGTAGCGCTGTTCTTGCTTTTCAACAACTTGACAAAGGAGATGGATAAAACCATGGATCATGTTGCACTTGGCCGTTGGGGTGAAGAAACAGCCTGTGCGTTCCTTCAGAAAAAGGGGTGGCGCATTATTGAACGTAATGTTTCATTTCCTCGGGGAGAGCTGGACATTGTAGCCATGGATAAAAAAGAACTTGTCATAGTGGAAGTCCGCACCCGATCTGTAGGACGCATTATGCCTCCGGAAGAATCTGTAGGACCTGTAAAAATCAGGCGACTTGTCAGAACCGGCTTTCTTTATATAGATCAGGTTCAATGGTCAGGAATATGGAGAATAGATCTCGTGGGGATAACTTGCCATAATAATATGTCCTCCTATACGATAAAACATTATTCTGATATTACCAATAGGATGATGTTATGATGAAACCTGTTTACGGCATCACCCTCCAGGGAGTGCGGGCTCTTAAAGTAGAAGTGGAAGTAGAGATAACGGGAGGACTTTTTGTCATTGGTATAGTTGGACTTCCGGATGCGGCGGTACGGGAATCTCGCGAGAGGGTTCGAGCCGCGTTAAGGAACCTTGATATACCTGTCCGCGGCCGTGTAACCGTCAATCTTGCCCCCGCCGATTGCCCCAAAGAAGGGGCTTTTCTAGATCTTCCCATTGCTATTGGCATCGCTCAACAACTAGGTGTCATTTCACTGCAAAGACCCACCCTTTTTATGGGGGAACTGTCTCTTGACGGCAGATTGCGAAAAACGAGAGGGGCTGTCCCTGCTGCCTTTTTGGCACGAGACCTTGGAATGCCTCTTTTTGTTCCCAGGGGGAATGCTTTTGAAGTTTCTCTGGTTCCAGGTGTAGAGGCCTATGCCCTGTCAACTCTAAGCCAACTCTTTGATCATCTGCAAGGAGAGGAGATTCTGCTGCCCCTGGAAAAACAGCGTTTGCCTTCACAGAAAAATATTCCCAATCCAGACCTTGCGGATATCAAAGGGCAGGCCGGGGCAAAAAGAGCCTTGGAAATAGCTGCGGCCGGTCATCATAATTTGCTTTTTATCGGATCTCCAGGGAGTGGGAAGACCATGCTTGCCAGAGCAATCCGGGGGATTGTCCCTCCCCTTTCCCATGAAGAGCTCTTAGAAAGCCTTCAGATACACAGCTCAGCAAGGCCAGATTATAAGCCATCCCTTGAGCCTCCTTTTCATACAGTCCATCCCACAGCGAGCACTGTGGCCATATGCGGCGGTGGAGCCTCCCTGCGTCCAGGAGAAATCAGTCTTGCCCATCGAGGTATACTTTTTTTAGATGAGTTTACGGAGTTTCGACGGGATCTTCTGGAGGCACTGCGGCAGCCCCTTGAAGATGGAAGTATCGTTGTTAGCCGGGCGGCTGGAAGGGTAGAGTTTCCTTGTCGCGTATTGCTTTTGGCAGCATGCAATCCTTGTCCTTGCGGCTGGGCTGGTGACCCGGTGGAGTCATGCAGCTGTTCAGCTTATGAGAAAGAAAGATATAGCAAGCGCCTTTCCGGCCCAATACTTGACCGCATTGACCTGCATGTTTCAGTTCCGCGCCTTCTGCCCAAAGAATTGATTTCTTTTGAAGATCAGAGTGGAGAAGATAGTGAAACTGTCCGCCAAAGGGTGTGTGAGGCAAGGGAAAAACAGCGATTGCGATGGAGAAAGTATGGTTTTCACTGCAATGCTGAACTTCCAGAGCGCATCATTAAAAGAGAGCTCAACCTCGGCACCGACGTTCGTCCATTTTTAATCCGGATGGCAGACAACCTGCGTCTTTCGGGCAGAGGCATAAGCAGGGTTTTAAAAGTGGCCAGGACCATTGCTGATCTTGATAATTCTTCTCGGGTACGGGTTCCGCACATATCAGAAGCTCTCGCCTATAGGGGAGGGGGGGGTTCTTCATGACGCCGCGGCAACAAGCCCTTTTATTGATGAACGCATTGGAAGCAGATAGCCGTTTATGGAATAGGCTGATTGCCACAGAAGAAAGTATGGAGGCCCTGCTTTCCGCAAATCTCACAGAAGAACAACGGGGAGCTCTTTCACCGGGAGCTTGCGAGCGCATTGTTTCTTTAATTAGGTCTAAATGGGTGAAAAGACAAGAAAATAGATGGCATTCCATGGAGATTCAGGTACTATATTATGGAGAAAAGGGATACCCCCCCTCTCTCCAGACCATGGAAAATGCCCCCTTGGTTCTTTTTGTACGAGGACGCTCGAGACTTGAAAAACCTATGCTGGCAGTTGTGGGAACTCGCAGAAGTACGTTTTATGGCCAGCAGGTAGCTCGTGCTTTAGGACGGGTTGCGGCTGAGCGGGGTTGCATCTTGTTGAGCGGCGGCGCTCTTGGCATCGATGGGGCGGCTCATGGTGGGTGTCTTGAGTCTGGTGGAGAAACAGCAGTCATTCTGGCTCATGGGCAAAACCGTATTTATCCAAGGCAGCATAAGGACCTTTTTAGCAAGATTGTTGGTTCGGGAGCCCTTATTACTGAATATGGGTTGGGGGTTGATGCTAAACCCTGGCATTTCCCGAAACGAAACCGTATTATAGCTGGATTGGCAGATGTAATTGTTGTGGTTGAGGCTCCTGTTCGAAGCGGAGCCATAGTAACAGCCCAATTGGCCCTTGACCTGGGAAAAGAAATCTGGGCTGTTCCAGGACGTATTGATGAAAAAGTGTGCAAGGGTTCTAACAAACTTCTTTTTGACGGAGCTAACCCCCTTATCGATGTTTCCGATTTTGCTGAAACCCTATGCTCAAAACAGCTTGATCTTTGGGGTTCTGATGTGCGGAAAAACAGGCAAAATCAATTGGATATAACAGAAAAAGAGCAAAAAATTCTCAATCTTTTTCAAATTCATGGAGATCGGACAGTTGACAACCTGTCTGCTGAATGTAAAATGACTGCCGCCGATGTTATCTCTTGCATAAGTCATTTGTCGGCGTTAAATCTTATCTATCAATCTGGGCCTGGTCGCTGGAGGGCCTCTGTCGATCCCAAGTAAAGGAGCGTATCGTATTGACGCGATTGGTACATGATCTTGAAAGAATGTTTTTAACTGAAGATGCACTAGACCTTATACACTACCTTCTTATGACTGAAGAATATCCACGGAAAGTCATAGAAATAGCTATTGAAGATGCCATCATGATCGGACAAATTCGGGGCGGGCATATTGATGCCCCATCTTTTTTGAACATTATTCAGAGGGCTGTCGATTCAAGCCTGGCAAGTTTTGACCTCATGGGTTCTCTTTATGACTCAGTTAAAGGTCAATATTTCGTTCATTAAACAAGGAGGATCTTATGACGAAGAAAGAATCGGGAAAAACCCTTGTTGTTGTTGAGTCTCCTACGAAAGCAAAAACTCTATCGAAAATATTAGGTTCAAAATATACGGTTAAAGCGAGTATAGGGCACATTAAGGATTTGCCTAAAAGCCGTATCGCCATTGATGTGGAGAACAACTTTCAACCTGAATATATTCTTGTAAAAGGTAAAGCCAAGATAAAAAACGAGTTGGTAAAACTAGCCCGGGGAAGTCAAAATATTTTGCTTGCCTCAGACCCTGACCGGGAAGGAGAAGCTATTGCATGGCATCTTTGCAACATTCTTGATATTGATCCTCAAACGTTATGCCGCATCCGCTTTTATGAGGTAACTCCAAAGGCTGTTAAAGAAGCTCTTAAAAAACTAGAACCAGTGGATATGAATCGGGTGAATGCTCAACAGGCCAGGCGGGTGCTTGATCGCCTCGTTGGCTATACTCTCAGTCCTCTTCTTTGGAAAAAAATTCGTTATGGCCTTTCTGCCGGCCGGGTTCAGTCTGTAGCTCTCAATCTCATCTGTGAACGGGAACGGGAGATAATTAATTTTGTTCCCTCTGAATACTGGCACATTAGCGTATTGGCCTCATCCCTTGATAAAACGAGGAATTATGATCTGAAAGTGATGAGCTTCAAAAATAAATCTTTCTGGAAAGAAGGCAAGCCTCTTCTTATTTCCAGCTCAGAGCAGGCGGAGAAAATAGCGCCAGATATTGCTAAACAGGAGCTTGTGGTAAAGGAGTATAAGGTCAAGGAAGGAAACAGAGCCCCCTTGCCCCCCTTTAAGACGAGTACTCTACAGCAGGAAGCCGCTCGCCGCCTGGGCTTTTCTCCTCGCCGGACCATGGGGATTGCTCAGAGTCTTTTTGAAGGTGTCAGCGTACCTGGTCGAGGTCCAGTGGGCCTAATAACCTATATGCGCACAGATAGTCTTCGCATTTCCCCGGATGCCATTAACGGCGCCAGAACCTATATTTCGGAAAGATATGAGACAAAATATCTTCCAGCGAAGCCAAACTTCTTTGCGTCAAAGGCGAGAAGCCAGGATGCTCATGAAGCTATCCGGCCTACCGACGTGACATTAACGCCAGAGATATTAAAAAATGTTTTGAATTCCGAACAGCACCGTCTCTATACCCTTATCTGGAACCGTTTTGTCGCTTCTCAGATGGCCCCGGCAATAGTTGCCAATGCTATTCTTGATGTAGCGGCCGGTTCCTATGGTTTGCGTCAGACAGGCGAATCACTTATTTTTGATGGCTGGGGAGCGGTATGGCCCCTTGAGTTGAAGGGGGGGCAGCTTGACCCAGCACAGCCTGAAGAAACTCTTTTGTGCCAAGAGATTGAAAAAGAACAGCGTTTTACAAAGCCGGCCGCCCGTTATTCCGAAGCGACTCTCATCAAAACCCTTGAAGAAAAGGGAGTTGGTCGCCCATCGACCTATGCCACCATTGTAGAGACCCTTTACGATAGAGGATATGTGGAAAAAAATGAAGAAAAACGTATTGAGCCCACACAGTTGGGTATGACTGTAGATGACTTTTTACTCCAATATTTTGATTCTAAAAGTCAGTCCCCCATAGTTGATACTGGGTTTACTGCCCAGATGGAAGAACAGCTCGACCTTATCGAAGAAGATCAACTTCAATGGGTAGAAGTAGTGCGATCCTTTTGGAATGGGTTTACTAACACCCTTGAAGAGGCTAAGAAAGCTTCCGCTGTTGAATTGCCTGAACCGGAACCTATTGGTGAGGATTGCCCCGAATGCGGCAAGGCCTTAGTTAAAAAAAGAGGCCGTTTTGGGGAATTCATAGCCTGTTCCGGATACCCGGAATGTCGTTATACCAGGCCGATATTAAAAACTATAGGTGTTAAATGCCCTCTCTGTGGAGAAACGGAGAGTGGGGAAGTAGTTCGGAGAAGAAGTAAAAAAGGGAAATTCTTTTATGGCTGTTCTCGTTACCCTGAATGTAAATATGTTTCATGGAATGAACCAACTGGAGAAAAATGTAAGGAATGCGGCGCTTCTCTCATTCGCAAGAACAAGAAAAGTCTTCCAGAATGCCCTGAGTGTGGCTGGAAGAAAGAAAAAAAGGGCAAAAAGGAGAATAAGTAATATATGAGAAGATCTAATGAGATTCTAATTGTCGGAGGAGGACTTGCAGGAAGCGAGGCAGCATGGCAGCTAGCTCAAAGGGGTTACTCTGTTTGCCTTGTGGAAATGAGGCCAGTTGCTACCACTCCTGCTCATCAGACCGATATGATGGGTGAGCTGGTATGCAGTAATTCTTTAGGAGCAGATAGTTTGACAAGCCCAGCCGGGATATTAAAAGGGGAGTTGCGTTATCTTAACAGCCTTATTATGGAAGCAGCTGATCTTTCTTCTGTTCCAGCAGGGAAGGCTCTTGCCGTAGATCGGAATGTCTTTGCTGGCTATATTACAAAAAAACTTTCAGGGCACCCCCGAATTCGAATCGAGCGGCGAGAAATAACTGAGCTGCCTGAAGAGCCTGCCATTATAGCCACAGGCCCCCTTACGAGCCCGATTTTTGCTGAAAGGCTTCGGCAAGTGACAGGCCAGGAATATTTTTCTTTTTTTGATGCCATCGCGCCAGTGGTCTTTTATGACACCATTGATATGAATAAGGCCTATCGGGCTGGTCGATATGGTCAGCAAGCAGACTATATCAATTGCCCCATGAATGAAGAAGAGTACATAAAATTTTGCCAGGCCCTCCTAACGGCAGAACAGGCTCCCCGTCATGAGTTTGAAAAAGATGTCCGATATTTTGAGGGATGTCTGCCTGTGGAGGTCATAGCCTCCAGGGGAATTGATACCCTTCGTTTTGGTCCCCTCCGTCCGGTAGGACTTCCAAACCCCTCTACCGGAGCAGAACCCTACGCAGTAGTCCAGCTTCGCCAGGATAACGCGGATGGAACACTCTTCAATCTTGTAGGTTTTCAGACAAGCTTGAAGTGGGGAGAGCAGAACCGGGTTTTCAGAATGATTCCTGGCCTTGAGAATGCGGAATTTGCCCGTTATGGCGTAATGCATCGGAACATATACGTCAATGCGCCTAAAGTACTTGACGGTTCCCTTCGCCTGCGAGGGAGCAAGGCGTTGTTCCTTGCCGGGCAGATAACTGGCGTCGAGGGATATCTTGAAAGTACAGCTATGGGACTCGTCGCAGGGCTTCACATGGTTTTCTGCGCCGCCGGTTTGCAAATTCCCCTTTGGCCTAAGGAAACAGCCATTGGCTCCCTTCTACGATACCTTGCTGAAACCGACCCAAAGGTATTTCATCCCATGAATGTTAATCTGGGCATATTCCCTACCCTCGATGTTAAAATCCGCCAAAAAAGCTTGCGATGTCAAAAGGTGGGAGAACGAGCCCTCAGTGCCCTGGAAGAATTTGATAAAAACTGTTTGAAATAGGACTTCCCCCCTATTTTCCTAATAGACTATTGTTGTATAATGTATAATAATCAATTCCAATGATTGTTAAACTTTTTCGTTGTTGTATCCTTGACATTCTTCTGACAATTCAAGTTGCAAAAGTTGCAATTTTATGGCATTCTGATTCTTTAGAAAAGTGTCAAGTAGCAGGAAAAGAATGATAAAATATGGTTATGGTTGAAAAGTTATCCTTTGCGCTGGATTATTATTTGGAACAGATGCGTTTTGCCAAAAGTATGTCAATGTATACAATAGAGAATTATGCTGTTGATCTCAATCAGTTTATCAATTACCTTCTAGAACAGAATGTTACCCTTCTATCTGAGGTCGATACTCGCATTATTCGGGAGTACTTGCGTGTTCTTGCTTCTTTTGGATATGCAAGATCCTCTGTTGCGAGAAAGCTTTCAGCTATAAAAAACTGGTTTGTCTTTCTTGTAGATAAAAAAATGGTGGGGAAGGATCCGGCAAAAAATGTTAAGGGGCCGCGTCTGCCGGGACGGTTGCCTCGCGCGTTAAGTGTTGAGCAGGTATCAAGGCTTATAGAAGTGGGATGTGCAAAGAGCGCTGATCCTATTCGTGATAAAGCTGTTCTGGAACTGCTATATGGCTGCGGCCTCAGGATCGGCGAACTAGTGGTCCTTCGCTGGGAAGACATAGATTTTGCGGAGAGATGGGTGTGTGTGCAGGGCAAGGGGAATAAGGAACGCATGATCCCTGTCGGAAAGATGGCTATAAAGGCTCTCTATAACTGGCGAGATAGTTGCCCCCAAATGGGTATTTTCCTTTTCACCGGAGAAGAAGGGAGTCATCTTACAGTTCGAACAGTTGGCCGCATTGTCGATCGAGCCGCTAAACGCGCGGGCCTATCTGGTGTAACGCCCCACATGTTGCGCCATAGTTTTGCCACTCATATGCTTGAAGGGGGCGCCTCTATCCGTGTCGTGCAAGAGTTGTTGGGTCACGAAAGTCTTATCACCACCCAACGGTATCTCACAGTAACGGCCGAGCATTTAAAACAAAGTTATATAGAGGCTTTTCCGAGAACTAGGGGAGATGATTAAGCTGTTTAAAGGAACTACGATTTTATGTGTAAGACAAGAAAATTCAGTGGCAATGGCCGGTGACGGACAGGTTACCCTAGGAGACCAGATTATAAAAGCGGGGGCCCGTAAGGTCCGTCGACTCTATAAAGGCAAGGTTCTTGCCGGTTTCGCGGGAAGCACAGCTGATGCTATGACCCTTTTAGAGCGTTTTGAGGCCCGGCTGGAAGAAAATAGCGGAGATCTAATGAGAGCTGCTGTCTCTTTGGTAAAAGAGTGGCGTTTGGACAGGGCTTTAAGAAAACTTGAGGCTCTTATGCTGGTGGCAGATGAAGAACATACGCTCTTGCTTTCTGGTGCTGGAGATGTCCTAGAGCCTGAAAATAATGTAGCTGCTATTGGATCTGGTGCTGGTTTTGCCTTGGCCGCCGCACGGGCCTTTATGGAGTCCAGTGACAAAAAAGCGTCTGACATAGCTCGCAGGGCCATTGAGATTGCGGCGGATATTTGTATTTATACGGATAAGGAAATAACGGTAGAGGTGATTGGAGAATGATCATTCTGGCCGAGGACAAACAGGATCTGACGCCCCGTATGATTGTGGAGTGCCTTGATAGATATATCGTGGGTCAGGAAAAGGCGAAGAGAGCTGTTGCCATAGCTCTTCGTAACAGAATGCGCCGGCGAAATTTGCCCCGGGATCTTGCAAATGAAGTGGCGCCGAAGAATATCCTTATGGTGGGGCCTACAGGTGTAGGAAAAACTGAGATTGCAAGGCGTCTGGCCGATCTCGTTTTGGCCCCATTTGTGAAAGTAGAAGCGACGAAATTTACTGAAGTGGGCTACGTTGGACGGGATGTAGACTCCATGATACGCGACCTCGTAGAAACAGCAGTAGCCATGGTGAAGAGGGTAAAAATAGAAGAAGTTCAAGGTCCTGCAGAGGAACGGGCGGAATGGCGGCTTGTGGATGCCTTGCTGCCACGGCCGGAGCGAAAGACATCTATGCCGGATTTTATGAAAATATTTTCAGGTAAGGAAGCTGAAGAAACGCCGCCTCAGGAAGAAGACACCATCCGGGAGTCTACAAGAAATAAGGTCTATGCCCTTCTTAAGGCTGGAAAGCTCGATGAGCGGGAAGTAGAGCTAGAAGTTGCTGAGAGTGCGTCCATGGGCATTCCTATTCTTGGAGGAGCAGGGATGGATTCCATGGGTATGAATATAAACGAAATGCTGAGTGGATTGCTTCCTAAAAAAACAAAAAAGCGTCGAATGAAAGTATCAGATGGAAAGAAACTCCTACAGGCAGAAGAAGCAGAAAAACTGATAGATATGGAGTCTGTAGCCAGAGAAGCACTGGATAAGGCCCAGGAAGAGGGCATTATATTCATTGATGAGATAGATAAGGTGGTTGCCCGAGGAACTTCCAGCGGTCCTGATGTAAGTCGAGAAGGAGTGCAACGAGACCTTCTCCCTATCGTAGAAGGATCTACCGTGCAGACAAAATACGGCACGGTAAAAACAGATCATATCCTCTTTATTGCAGCAGGGGCATTCTCGAGTGTTAAGCCCTCTGACCTGGTACCGGAACTCCAGGGCCGTTTCCCCATTCGGGTGGAATTGCAGCCCCTTGGGAGAGAAGAGTTGGCCCGCATACTTGTGGAGCCCGAAAACAGTTTAATAAAGCAATATCAGGCACTTTTAAGCACAGAGCGCATTGAAGTGCGGTTTTCAGAAGATGCCATTGAGGAAATAGCGGCAATGGCCGAAAAAATGAATGCTGAGATGGAGAATATAGGAGCCCGGCGACTCCATACCATGGTGGAGCAGCTTCTCGAAGAAATCAGTTTTACTGCGCCAGAGCGGCAAGGTGAAGTGGTTGATATTGACGCGCAGTTTGTAAAGGAGAGGCTTTCGCCTCTTATGGAAGACACAGACTTACGAAAGTATTTGCTTTAAATCATGCAGGAGGGATCGGAAATGGTAAAAAGTGACAAAAAAGTAGCAGAGAATAAGATTGGAATAGTTGATGACCCAGCAATGAAAGATTTGCTTGATAAGACTCGCCAGGTAGGCAGGGCCCTTCAGAATCGGCGGGAAGGGACGAAACCAGATTATAGCAAATTGGCAAAACTTCTTTGTGAATTCTCAACAGCCAATGTCTATATCATTAACAGAGAAGGGCGGATACTAGGGCATTCATGGGTTAGCGAGTATCATTCAGAAGCAGTGGCGAATTTCCTTGAAAGGGGATATATGCCAGAAAGTTTTGTGGAAAAAATGAACCAGCATAGAGAGTCCATTTTGAGTGAAACAGATGGATATCTTTTCGATGATGAGGTCGCTCCGAAAGAAGCTCCAGAAAAGCATCTATTGTATGTTCCTATCTATAGCGCGGCAGAACGGCTGGGGACATTGCTTCTCGTAAGGTTCTTCAACCCCTTCTACATGAAAGATCTCATTTTGGCAGAATATCTTGCCACTCTCGTAGGTATCGAAATACTCCATGACCGAACACGAAGTATAGAAGAACGGGCGAGAGAACGCCTTGTGGTACAGATGGCTATGCGTGCTCTCTCCTACTCCGAAGTAGAGTCTGTAAAGCATATCATCGCAGAGCTTGGAGCTTATGAAGGAGTTGTCATTGCAAGCAAAGTGGCGGATCGTGTGGGAGTTACAAGAAGTGTCATTGTAAATGCCTTGAGAAAGCTGGAGAGCGCTGGGATTATCGAAAGCAGAAGCCTAGGCATGAAAGGAACCTTTATTAAGATATTAAGTCCTCTTTTTATAGAAGAACTTGGGATGGTTCTTACCCAGAATAATTAACAATAAAACAGTGAAAGGGGCTGATCAGCCCCTTTCACTGTCCTTTCCCCTTTCGAGTGGAGCACAACACAGGAGAGATGCATACATGGGAAAAAGAGTGCTCATAGTTGACGACGCCGTTTTTATGAGGATAATACTGAAAGATATTCTTTTAAATAATAATTTTGAGGTTGCGGGAGAAGCTGAGAACGGGAAAGTTGCGGTGGAGGCTTATCAGAGGCTTCATCCTGACATCGTGACAATGGATATATCAATGCCGAAGATGGATGGCATTGATGCGCTCAGGGCCATAAGAGCTTTAGATCCTGAGGCCAAGATTATTATGGTGAGTGCCATGGGACAGCAACCTATGGTCAGAGAGGCGATCAAAGCCGGGGCGCTGGATTTTATTGTGAAGCCTTTTCAGCCGGATCGGATAGTGGAAGCTCTGAGCAGGGCCTTGGCCTGGATTGTTCCATAGTTCACCAATAGAGGCACGGTATCTATATAATATAAATTGCTTCGAATAAGAATAGGATATTAAAGAGACTGGAACGCCAGTAATTTGATATAATTCCAAAACAGATCTTTTTGTCTAACTAGTTTTTAAAAAAGATTTTATATTAGCCTTCTGGAGGGTAGAAAAACTGATGGTAGAAGATAAGAGGAGTGACCAGGCTCCCGTGAGTGTCGGGGATACGGTCGAATGTGAAGTGGAGCAGATCATGCCTTATGGTGCTTTTGTACGCCTTTCCACGGGACAGAGAGCGATGATTCACATTTCAGAACTCTCGTATAGCTACGTTAAGAAAGTGGAAGATGTTCTTGAGGTCGGCAAGAAGGTAACGGCGAAAGTGATCAAGATTGACGAAAAAAACCGGATTGATCTTTCCTTGAAAAAAATGGAAGAACGTCCTCCTGTTGCTCCTTCTGCTCCTAAAGAGACAGAGGATAACTTTGAAAAAAAGCTATCGAATTTCCTAAAAATTAGCGATCAGAAAATAGCGGATCTCAATAGCAAGTTAAATAATGCGAAAGCGAGCAAAAAACGGAGCAAAAGAAGCAAATGACCCGAATAATAACAAAGCAGGGGAGCTTAAGCTCCCCTGCTTTGTATTGGAGCCTTACGAAAGAAGATATTGAAATTGTGAAGCGTCAAATGGTTCATCGCAAGTTTGAAAACGACATCGTGGCAGGAGTGGTCTATTACTGCCAATGGGGGGCTCCACAAGTTCTTCTATGCAGGCCAATGGTGAAGAAAAGGCCTTTCCCCACGTCTTTTTGGTTAACGTGCCCCTATCTTATTCAGAAGTGCGGCGAACTTGAATCTCAACAGGGAGTGAAGGCTTTAGAAGAATATCTACAGAAAAGGGTTTCTCTCCATGATTGGATTCTTTATCATGTGCTTCATATGAATATACGCATGTCCCTTTTTCCTCCAGCCCAAAGAATGTACCTTCAAAAAAGACGCCCTTCATTATGGAAGGCTTTGCGTCGGGGAGGAGTAGGAGGGATTCAGGATAAAAATTCTTTTAAAGTAAAATGCCTTCATCTTCATGTCGCTTCATGGTTAACGCTGAGAACACACCCTGCCGGAGAGTGGCTGCATCAAAACCTGCAACAGGTTAGCTGTCCCGTTCCAGAGTGCTACCCATGTTTTATAAAAGGAGGGGGAAGGAATGTGGAAAGGGCGCTTTAGTGAAGAAACAGCAGAAATCGTTTTGAACTACACCCAGTCTCTTGATCTGGACTGGTGCCTTGCTCCCTTTGATATCCAGGGGAGCATTGCCCATGAGAGAATGCTTGTTTCTGTCGGTCTTTTGTCCCCTGACGAAGGAGAAAAAATAGAAGGCGGACTTCGTCAGGTCTTACAAGAAATAGAAGAGAAAAGTTTTATCCCCTCTATTGAATTAGAAGATGTGCATATGAACATAGAGCACCGTCTTACTCAATTGCTCGGACCTCTGGGGGCGAAGCTTCATACTGGTCGTAGCCGCAACGACCAGATTGCTACGACGTTGCGCCTTTATTTACGTGATAGACTGCAAAAGGTTCAACAAGGCATGTTCACCCTTCTTGAGGCAGTTCTGGAAAGAGCCCATGCTCATCGCCATATTGTTGTTCCGGGATACACTCACTTACAGCAGGCTCAGCCAGTGAGCATGGGCCATTACTGGATGTCCCATTTTCAGGCATTTCGAAGGGATTGCATCCGTCTTCAGGCTGCTCTGGACTCACTGGAAGATTGCCCTCTCGGCGCAGGGGCCCTTGCAGGTTCAACATTGCCTCTTGATCGTTTTTATACTGCGAAGGAGCTTGGATTTAAGAATCCGACGGAGAACAGTCTTGATTCTGTAGCCCATAGAGATTATTTACTTGATTATCACTATTTTGCGGCGGTGTTTGCAATACATTGCAGCAGATTGGCCGAGGATTTTATTATTTATAATAGTCAGGAATTTGGCTGGCTTAAACTTCCTGACGCTTTCTGCACGGGCTCGAGCATGATGCCCCAGAAGAAAAATCCCGACGTATTGGAGCTGACCCGTGGAAGGACAGGACAAATCATAGGACACTTCGTTGATTTGCTTGTTATGCTAAAAGGACTGCCCATGACATATAATCGGGATTTGCAGGAAGATAAACGAGGTCTTCTGGCATCTCTTGCCGTTATTCTCTCGATTATAGAAATTCTGCCAGAGTTTTTGTCTCGTGTAGAAGTTGAGGAAAAAAGAGCTGTTTTAGGAATGGAAAATGGTATGATCCTTGCTACCGATGTGGCCGAGTATCTGGTTAAGGAAGGTGTTCCTTTCAGAGACGCTCACTGGAAAGCCGGACAGCTTGTTCGCTATTGTCTCGATAACGGGCGGTCTCTTCTGGATCTGACCCTGTCTGAGTGGAAAGCTATTATTCCAGAAGCGAAAGAAGACCTTTTATCCATTCTTTCTCTTAAAGAGAGTGTTGCCAGGCGGCAAACCTATGGAGGAACAGGTTTTATATGTGTAGATCGGCAAATAGAGGAAGGGGATGGGTGGCTCGCGTCTCAAAAGAAGAGAGATGACGCCTGCTCTTCCAGTTGAATATGAAACCAAGTAAAGGCAGGCAAAAGCTATTTGGCAGGCCGAGATTGCCCTTATCAGAAAACTTTCAATCCTGAGATTTTTAAAAAGGGCTTGACTTGCGGCGTTTTTTCTGTAGAATAAACCCTTGCGTAACGGCAGTAACAGGTCGAATGCACGAGCCGTTAGCTCAGTTGGCAGAGCACCGGACTTTTAATCCGGGCGTCGTGGGTTCGACTCCCACACGGCTCACCATAGCGGTCCCATCGTCCAGTGGTCTAGGACACAGCCCTTTCAAGGCTGCGACACGGGTTCAAATCCCGTTGGGACCGCCATTTTTAAATTTAACTGCCGGTGTAGCTCAGTTGGTAGAGCAGCGCACTCGTAATGCGCAGGTCTCCAGTTCAAGTCTGGACACCGGCTCCAGTAATAGCAAGGGCTCCCGAAAATCTCGGGGGCTCTCTTTTTTACCCGTGTGTCACCCGTGTGTCACCCGAAAAAATACCAACTCCCATACTCATACTTCCACCCATAATTCTTTTTTAAAAATCTGACCAAAAGACTCTCCCTATATAAAGACTAAATATTGCATCTTCTTATTTTTTAGGGCTTTCTTTGTTTTGTGATACCCCCCGCAGGAAAACTAGCTTGTACATCCTGGAAAGTGGAGGTACATAGCTATGGCACGGACAAAAAAAGAAAATGGGGAAGTCAAGGTTACTCTTATCGGTGGAGTGCCGAAAATGGTGTTCACCACGAAACAGGCAGCGGAATATCTCGAAATCTCGTACTCGTACCTGAGGACCATACGAATGACGGGAAAAATCAAGGACCGAATGGGGCCTCCGCCTGATATTTCCATTGCTGGGGCCACCCGGTATCTGAAGGAAGACTTGGACGCGTGGTTGCGCCGGCTGCCAAAAAACTATAGAGGGGGCCCTGTACCGGTTCCGCAGGAGTCTGAGCACACCGGCGGGGAGATGTAGTTATGAACCTTCCTGATGTACTCCCTGTTGTCGATTTTTCCGAGGGGGTTTTTATGTCCCCTCGCGAACGCCTTTTTGTTCTTCCTGGATTACTGGCAGGTAAGGCCGGCACCCTTTCAGCCCCCGGCGGGACAGGGAAAAGTTTTTTGCTACTGGAGATGGCGATGTCTGTCGCATCAGGCCAGACACTCATCCCGGGGCTCACGCCGATGGTACCGGGCCCTGTGCGCTATTTATCTTTTGAAGAGGACTATGATGATATTCACAACCGCTTGGTGTCACTTTTTTTGGAATTCGTTGACCTGACCACGCCTCCCGTAGAAACCTTTTTTCCGTCCCCACTCGAGGGGGCAAGTTTACCTTTAATAAGAAGGGGCGGTGTGGAAAATTCTGAGGCAAAAGCCTGGCTGGAGCGGCAGTGCGAGGGAATGCGACTGGTCATACTGGATCCGCTGAGTCGCTTGCACGAAGCCAATGAAAATGACAATGGTGAAATGAAACGACTCCTCTGGGTTCTCGGAGAAGTTGCTGGGAGGACGAGGTGCGCTATTCTGGTGGCGCATCACACCAGTAAGGCGGCCGTACTCAATGGTGCGGGTGCCAGTCAGCAGTCTCCCAGAGGGGCAAGCAGCATCGTAGACGATGGGCGGTGCACTATGACCCTGAGCAGGGTACCCGCAGCGGACGACTTGGGGATTCCTGAGGATAACCCCCTCGCCCTAACTTGGGTTAAGGTCAACGGGTGTCGGCTCCCGGACCCTGTGCTTCTGCACAGGACCCGCACAGGTATTCTTGTGGCGGCGGAGGACAAGAAGGGAGGAATGTACCGGTGACGAAGGATAACTGTGTCGTACAGGTACCCCAGCCCTTAGTCCATTTTCCGCCTTTTTTCCCGGTGCAGGTACCTGCCAAGGGTTTTGACCTAAAAAAAATCAATGACTACGGAGACATTATCAGCGTGTCTGCCCCTGAAACTCCTCGCGTGAGGGAGTTACTGGTGTTCTTGGCAGCTTTGACGTTTGTCCAGGCCGATGATGTTGAAACTGACGGGACCCGAGTCACACTGACCATACACGGCAAAGAGTGGCGCAGACGCGCCGGATTTGGTCGTACGAAACAGGACAGGGCTGCGTGGGAGCGGGCAATTAAAATTCTGACAGGTGTGCAGTATGACATAGAAGTAGATGGTGCTCGCGGGGATGGCCGGAAATATAAACAGCGTCGTAAACCACTGCCGTTTCGTCGTGTGATTCTAACTGGAATTTTTAATGATGTTACGTTTCAAAAGCACGAAGACACGGTTACCCTTTCAATTCTTGCCGACTTTGTAAAAGGCTTGGATGTGACTGGTCTAAGGATTTCCCTAACCCATCTGCTATCCCTGCGAGGGAACATTGCCAGACTACTGGCGTACACTCTTTATGGCAGACAGGCCTGGGTGGGGACTTGGCAGCAGCTGGGAAAGCTCGCAGAAATTGACGGCTGGGAAGCAAGCTGGAAGCAAAAGCAGGCACTAAAAAAAACGTTGATTGAGCTAGCTTCTGGAGGTTTTAGGGTAGAGGTTGGAGAAGAACAGATAAAAATTTCACGTAAAAAAGGGAGTCTAGGAGCAATTTTTGAGGTGTAGATTTCTGGTAGAAAAGAGTAGAATTCTGGTAGAAAAGAGTAGAATTCTGGTATGTTAAAGCGATGCGAATTGTTGGTATTACACGTTTTGAACGAGTATAAAATGTGCTTAAGTCTTAAAGACTTAAAGAAAGGAAAGCAAAACCAGGGGCATTAGATACCCCTGGTTTTTTTATGAAAAAGGAAAAACTGGAGCTCACGCACACGTCCGCCCTCCCCGCCCCCCCCCCACAGGGGGGCGGGTGATAAGGGCAAAGGAACCTCTTGAATTCCTTGCCCGGAGGGCTTCCCCCCTCAAGTAGCTGTGAGTACAGGGACGGAGGCGCTCGGCCACAGGCGGAGCTGAAGAGCGAAGCCAAGGCCGGGCTGTAGCCTCCGCTCTTCTCCTCCCTTTGTTGCATCCAGACAGATTTTTAAAGATTTTTCGTGTGGATGCAACAAACAGATCTGAGCAGAGTCCTAACCATAGATTTTGGCCATCGCGGCGCAAGAGTGTCCGAGGCGGTCTGCGACGGGCCGATAAAACCCCTCAATGTACTTTTGTGAGTTTCTCCAATCCCGCCCGTACAGGTGTCGGCGCCAGTCCGGGCCGTACTTGGCCCGGAGCTCGGCCACTCGATTCTTTTTGAGCTCCCCGGCAAACTGATGGCGCAGGCTGTGTAAATCCCAACCGCTGTCTCTGTTCAGTCCCTCCTTAACCCTCGCCCGATGCCAGGCACTCCGTAGTGCGTGAGCAGAAAACGGGGCGGGGTGTGCCCCTCTCCGGTGGAGGATGCCGGCGAGCACGGCTCCATCCGCTGAGCACTCGGGAACCACCCACGAGCGCACCGTCTGGCCCGTTTTTTTGCGCCTCGCTCCGGTTTTCGCGGAGGTGATAGATACGCGGATGCCCTCCGGTGTCCGCTCCAAGCGTAGGCTGGCCGCCTCGCTGCTGCGAGCTCCCGTGTGGCGCAGGGCCAAAATCGCATCCTGATGCTGGGGGGGGAGGTGTAATAGTAGCCGGCTAAAAACTCTTTCACTCTGCTTAGCCCTGCGGGCCTCGGTGACTGCCGTACTGCGGCGCGACGGAGTCTTGTCCAGCAAACGGCAGAGCTCTCCGTACTGCGGCAAGGCCTGAATGAGCGCACCGGCACCCGGGGCTTTTTTTTCGAGTAAGCGCAGAACCACAGCTCTTCGACGTTTATACGTCGAAAGAGAAAACTCTCTGGCACTCTGGATGAGGTATAAAACCAAATCCCACCCTGTGGAAAGTCTTTTCTTTCTGAGCTCCCGCAAAACCTGTTTCTCCAGTCGGTGGTAATCCTCCTGAGACCGGGGTGACAACTTTTTTTCATCTTTTACGACTGGAGCCGGAAACGGCGATATAGCCCGCTTTTCGGGGTGAAAAAAATTCTCTCTGGTCCGCTCCAACACTTTCATCGTTGCCTCGTCTACGGGAACAGAAACGGAAATGGGGGGAAGTGGTTTTTGAAGGGTCGGTGTTGATTGCTCCTGCATAGGCTTAGGTGCGGAAGCCGTCCGCTCCCGGCGGGGAGCACAACTGAAACGTGAGGGGCGGTGAGGGCCCATTCCGGGGGGAATGGCGGTAACGGCCCGCTCGTGTGCAGGTACCGGGGCAGCGTCGGGGACCCCGGCCTGCCTTTCCAGCTGCTGGCGGGCCTCTCGCGCGGCCCTTTCGTCGGCATAGCGGTACAACTCCTGCACCAGACGGTACGGCTCCTCACTTTCCCTTTTTTGCCACCACTCATCTGAAAGAGTATTTGCCACAGCGAGGGCCGCTCTGCCCTTTTCGCTGGCGTGAAGAAAATTTGTACTAAGGTCCTCAAAAACAGCTCTTTTATTTTCTTCCCACACCGGGAAGAAAATTTCTTCCTTCCGCTCTGAAGTTTGTTCTATGCCGATTTGTTCTATGAAAATATCCATTTTATCACCCCGCTTTTAGTGTAGCGGTCGCGGGATGACCAAACCCAAACCCAAAACAAAAGTCGACCCTCCCCGGCGTCCCGCGGGGAGTCGCCCCCTCCGGGGGCTCTGCCCTGACTCGCTCCGCTTTTCAGGGCGGGTTCGCGTCCCCCCTCCTCCTGGCCCCAGAGGCCGGAGGGGGCACTCGAACCCTTTCAGGTCAAAATCCACCCCCGGAGCCGCACCCACCCAACCCCCTCTCCCTTAGGTGGTTCGCAGGAAGTTTTTTTGTTTTGCCGCCTCGCCGCAGATAACCTAAAGAAAAAAACGGGAGGCAATACTCTATGGACAGTAGAAATTTGAGACTTCAAGCGTGGCATCGACAGGAGTCGTGTTTGTCGGCTCCACAGTACCGGTTGACGGCAGTGGACCGGGACGCGGTGAGGGTGAGGGAGCTGAACCGGCGCTGGAATGAACGGCATCCGGAAAGGCCCCGCTCAGAGGACGATCCGCACGTAATCAACTTGTGCAAGCGACCAGGTGAGGACGAAGTTCTGTGGAGAGCTGAGGATGTGGTGAAAAATTTCCCTACTCTACAGTACCGGAATGTGGAGAGGTATGACGTATACGTTGCGCCAATTGACAGCCAATTTCACTACCTACTCTTGGATGATCTTACAGCCAGCGGAGTCGAGTATATCAAAACCCGTTACTCCCCCTGTCTCGTGCAGACGAGTTCTCAAGACAATTTCCAGGTTATCCTTAAAGCACCCAAAACAGAAGTTTCTCCCGCTGAGCAGAGCGCCGCAAATTTCCTGCTACAGCGACTAAACTGCCTACCGGACGGGTGCGGCGGTGACCGGGGCATTTCTGGCGCCATCCACCCCTTTCGGGTGTGCGGCTTTCAGAACAAAAAAACTGGGAGGGGGGATTTTTTGACTAAAATCGAGCTCTATCGTCCCGGTGCGGTATGCCCCGTTGCCACGGCAGAGCTTGAAGAGTGTCGAGAAACTATCAGGGTACGGCCTCCTCGTGTGCAGCCGGAGAGGACGAGGGAGGAACCGGAAAGAGTCGATTTCGGTGTCCCCACGCCCCTGGACGAAGTTTTTTTGAGGGAATGGAGAAAACAAAGCGCTTGGTCCACAGCACTAGTTTTTCGCGGGGTTTACCCCAACAGGGACGATAGCACAATTGATTACAGGGTGTGTAAAAAACTTTTGAGGCAGGGTTTTTCCCCGGAGGATCTCGTTGGGCCTTTCGCCCGTTGCAGCCCCAGAGTGGCAGAGCGGCATCCGAACCTGAAGTCCTATATCTGGACCACGCTTGATTCGGCTCTCAGTGATGAACCGGAAGTGAAACTTTAATTTTCTGCCCTTATGACCCGCCCCCCTTGGAGGGGGAGGCGGGCGGGCGGCAGTGTGCTTGCTTTTTTAACGTTCAATTCCTTGACCTCTGGGTATAATTTTGCCATAATGTCAAAAAATATCCCAGAGGGGAGGGGTGTGTTTGAATTACTTCGCAGAACTGGTCATAAAAACTGGTTTATCCCAACAGTCAATCTCCGAGCTTGTTGGTTATTCTCCAAGGACAGTTCATCGATGGTTTCGGGGGGAAATAAAACCGAGAGAGAGTGCAGTCAAAATCTTGGAATCCCGTGTTGCTCGTGAAAAAAACATACTTGAGCAGACAAGCTTCACGTTTATAGATCTTTTCGCAGGGATTGGGGGCTTAAGGAAAGGTTTTGAAGTACTCGGAGGAAAATGTGTTTTTACAAGCGAATGGGATGAATATGCCCAGAAAACATATAAGGCAAACTTTGAATGTGACCACCCTGTTAACGGGGATATTACCAAAATTGATGCAAAAGAAATTCCTGAGCACGATATTTTGCTTGCAGGTTTTCCCTGCCAGCCTTTTTCCATTGCTGGAGTAAGCAAGAAAAACTCGCTCCACAGGCCTCACGGTTTCAACTGTGAAACGCAGGGAACGCTATTTTTCGATGTCGCTCGTATATTGGCGTATCACCGTCCCAGAGCCTTTCTGCTCGAAAACGTCAAAAATCTCGTGAATCACGACAAAGGCCGAACTTTTAAAATCATACGTGACACCCTGTCAAATGACTTGGGCTATCACGTTCAATTTCGTGTCATTGACGCGAAACCCTGGGTTCCACAGCACCGGGAACGTATTTTTATTGCTGGCTTCAGAGACACAACCGATTTTTCCTTTAACAGCCTGAGTATCCCGGATGCTACTGAAGGACCGAAACTGGATGCAATCCTGCATCCCGAGGACGGCACTGAGGATTACTCTGCTAACAGTCAATTTATCGATAAGTCCGGCAGGGTCTTGCCCAAATACACCCTTTCAGACCACTTGTGGCAGTACCTTCAAGATTACGCAAGAAAACATCGTGAGAAAGGTAATGGATTTGGCTATTCCCTGGTTGGCAGAGACGATATTTCAAGGACTCTTTCTGCAAGGTACCACAAAGATGGTTCCGAAATTTTGATAATGCAAAGCGGTAAAAACCCGAGAAGACTCACCCCACGGGAATGTTCGCGTTTGATGGGATTTGACAAACCGGGTGAAAGTAAATTCCTCATCCCCGTTTCGGACACCAGGGCTTACAGGCAGTTTGGCAATGCCGTCGTAGTCCCTGTGGTAGAGACAGTTGCCAGGCATATGCTTCCGTGGATTCTGAATTCCGAAGGTCACCCGGTTATGTTGCGTCAGCTCTCTCTGGAGGGGTTTCCGGTTGGTTGATATAGTATCAAAAGAAAAGCGAAGCCAGATGATGTCGGGTATCCGTTCTGTGGATACCCGACCGGAGCTTTTTGTCCGGAAGGCTCTGCACGCAAAAGGCTTTCGTTACAGTTTGCATAGCACCAAGCTTCCCGGAAAGCCAGATTTAGTGTTTCCCAGGTTTCGTGGAGTAATTTTTGTCAGCGGTTGTTTTTGGCACGGTCATAACTGTCATCTGTTCAAACTGCCTTCAACAAGACGAGACTTCTGGGAGAAAAAAATCCAGAAAAATCGCGAACGAGATGAACTTGCAGTTTCTCAGCTTCGGCATCTTGGGTGGCGTGTCCTAATTGTTTGGGAATGTGCTTTGAAAGGAAAATTCAAACAGAATCCCGAACGCATAATTGAGGAAATATCATCCTGGTTGTATGGAAACGATTGTTTGAAAGTCTTAAGGGGGCGACGGGATGCAGATCACGATTAATGACTGGATAGAGGATTTTTCGGGAAGTGGTTGGGTTTGGTACCTCAAACGCCTCTCCGGTAATGATACTCTCGCAAACGGTTCCCACCAAGCTGGTCCGTATATGCCAAAAGATTTGCTTTTCTTGGTTTTTCCCTCACTCAACCGTCCAGAAATTCGCAATCCGGATGTTTTGTTCAATATAGTAGTTGATTCTCATTCTGATTTTCGCGAAGTTCGTGCTGTCTGGTACAACAACAGGCTCCATAGTCTTTCGGGAACGCGAAATGAAGCCCGCTTAACAGGCTTTGGAGGGAGTGAGTCGGCTCTTCTTGACCCGGAAAATACAGGAGCTCTGACGGCATTCGCTTTTTTACCTGAGGGAAAAAACAACTCAAGAGAATGCCACATCTGGGTCTGCCGGGATGCTCTCGAAGAAGAGTATTTGGAGGATATTACTGGACCGATTGAACCAGGGAAAGGAAAAATATGGACTTCCGACTCGCTCTTCAAGAGAGAGGGAGAAGATGTCTCAAGGACGTCCTGCCGTCTGATGCCTGAAGAAATACCAGTTCAGTGGTATTCAAAGTATCCCGCTGGCAATGAGGTTATTGCAAAAACTATTGAAATGCGCCCCTTTGACGGACAGAGGTTGTCACCTGATAATAGGCTGATTAGGAGGAGGAGATGCGAGTACGAGATTTACCAGTCCTTGGAAGAGGCTGTAGAATTACCTCTGATTAAAAAAGGTTTTAATTCGATTGAATCCTTTATCAGCCTTGCACAAACTATCTTGCAGCGCAGAAAGTCACGCTCTGGTCATTCCTTGGAGCTCCATACGAGAAATATTCTGATAGAAGAGAATTTTATAGAAGGTATTCATTTTTCTTTTCAGCCGGAGTCAGAGGATGGGAAGACCCCCGATTTCCTTTTTCCTTCCGAGCTTGCCTACAAGAATCCCAGCTTTCCTGACACGAAATTACGAATGCTTGCACTAAAAACGACTTGCAAGGACAGATGGCGACAGATACTGAACGAGGCAGACAGAATAAAGGAGAAACACCTGCTGACATTGCAGGAGGGGGTTTCGGAGAATCAATTTAAAGAAATGATTTTGTCAAATGTCCGGCTTGTTGTCCCTTCCCCTTTGGTGTCTCACTACCCCCAAGGCATCAGACAGCATCTTGTTTCGCTCGAAAGTTTCATTGGCGATTTGCGCCTCCTTGCAATTTAGCTCCAACGCAGATCAAGACTCAAGCTATCAGTTGCTAAGAATAAAGTGATGAAAGCTTTGCTACAGCTTTCTCAAGATGCTGTGGCGCAAGGTGAGAGTACACAAGAGTCATTTTTAAGCTTTCGTGACACATTAGCTCTTTAATTACTAGTATGTCAACGCCTTGCATCGCTAGCTGAGAGCCAAAATCGTGTCTCATATCGTGCCATCTAAACCCTCCGATTCCGGCCCTTTTTAAGAGAGTTTTCCACGGATTTTTGACGTCTCCCAAGTGTCCGTCGCGGGTGTCTCCGGGGAAAACATAACCTTCAGCGGCTTGTGGTGCGGACCGGTTTCTCCAGTCGATTAAAGCCTCAAGGGCAATGGGGTTGAGCGGTACTATTTTGGTTTTGCCGCCCTTCATAATTTGGGCTGGTAGAGTTAGGGTTTTGTTATTCCAGTCTACATACTCCCAGCGCAATTTTAGTAAAGTCCCTTTTCGAATGCCGCTGTTGAGGCTCAGAAGAACTGCACACCTGAGGTAGTCCTTTTCCTCGCTATCTCTCTTTTCCAAGGCTTGAAGTAATTTTTCACGTTCTTCTGGTGTGAGGTACCTCACTCTGCCGTTATCTCCTTCTTTCAGCATTTCGACGGTTCCCCTCAATGGGTTTGTGTTTATATGTCCCTCTCGCACGGCCCAAGAAAGCATTCCCTTTAGAAGGGCTACTCTCCTATTGATGGTTTTGGGGCTTATTTCGGGTTTTAAAAGCGTGAGAGTTTGTTTCCATCGTGTGATATCAGCAGGAGATAAATCTTCGGCTATGGTAGGAAAAAGTGGCTCAAAACTCTTCAGCATTGTAACCGATTGCCTGATACTCTTTCGGTGGAGTTTCATCCAAGGGATGTACTTATTCACTACCTCCTCTAGGGTTAACCGGCTGCGCATTTTCTTTTCTGCCTGAACAGGGTCCTCTTTTGTTAGAATTACTGTTGCGACAAAGTTTTTTGCGTACTCCCTAGCCTGTGCCACAGTGAGTTGTTCCTGTGGTGCAATTTTTTTGCGAACCCGGCAATGTGTCACTGGATGGCGGTAGTAGACATACCAGGTTTTTACGCCCGAAGGTTCTATTCGCAGGTAGAGTGAGGGGATTTTATCATCAGGGGTGTCATACCGCATTTTTTTGGCTTTCATTTTACTGATGCCCGTTTCCGTAAAATTCATCTTTTCCCTCTTTTCTCGTGTGTCACCCGTGTGTCAGCAGGATAATACAACCATAGCAAAATAAAAACAACAAAAACACACTGTAATCATAAAATGTCTATTTCACTGGCGATGCTTTTTATTTATGCTTGCAAATAGTAGCTTTTGGAGCTGTGGTTTTACACTCGTAATGCGCAGGTCGGCGGTTCGAGTCCGCCCGCCGGCTCCAGAGTTAGCAAGGGATTCCAAGATTCTTGGAAACGCCCTTTTTAATATTTCATAAGTATGTTCCCCATGTGAGCCCTTTCGCCCTTGTAAGTCCTCTGCCGATCCGAAGCATATTGAAGACGCCATCGCATTTCGCTGAAAAAGCGCCTCCAGAAGTATACTCAGCCAATCGAATTTATTGCCGCCGTTTTTGTTGGAAATGGGAAAAACGGACAAATTTACCGCACTATTATCGAAAAAGAATCTCCCGGTTCTCCTGCCAGGAACACCAGGCTTCCCCCGGGTACGGAGATTTCGCTGCTGTCTACAATGCTATCGTAAACTTTCTCTACCTGCCGTCCGGGAAAAACGATCACCCTGCCATTTGCGGGCTTTTCGATGGACATAATTCCTCCTTGTTCGACTTTCCTCCATTCGTTTTCGCCCTCAGATCCGATCACTATGGTATTTCCCCCTGGTACTAGCGTTCCTGCAATATCCTCCCCCGAATAGACGAACTGCATCGCCTTCAAACGGACAGCGCCGTCTTTCTTAAAAAGCCGGATATTGCACTGATCGCGAAAGCCTGTTGCGGCAATTGCTCCAAAGTCGGGGGTTTCCACCCTGTTTACTCCAAAGAATTTCACATACCCGGGGAGATCGCCGTACTCTTCAGATTTTACCAATAGGTCGTTAGGAAGCTGCACAAAGGGAGAGGCGTTGCGTATAAGCCAAAACCTGCCGTCCATTGCCACCGACAGACTTTTTGGTTTTTCTACCGGATCAATCTTCTGGAACATGGGAATATCTGCCCCGTACCGCGGGACTTCTTCCACGACAAGATAAACTGTCTTTTCTCCCGTGATAAAGTAATATCGGTAACCAGTTGCAAAATCATGAAATAAGCCTCCGTTGTGAACCAGTGAAAGAATCGGCTTCTGTTTATTCTCTTTCGACTCTCCGTCTTCCGAAGGAGAAGCGAGGGGATAGATGTTCAGCGTATGACTCTCATTGTCAAAGACCATACGAACAGCTTCTTGTGTGTTTACATAGAATCCTGCAAGTTTCAAAAACTCATCGGGAATGGGCTGTGGCTCTGGAGGTTTGACTGGAGAAACCGGTTTCGGTCCGGGAAGCCCCTTGTCCTTCATGAGCGCCTCCATAATACGGTGCGTAGCTTCCGCGGCGCCAGCTTGTCCGGAGTACGTCACTGCAACCGCCAGCCGCTCCTGTGGAAGGATTTGGAGATTGGTTGAATAGAACAAGGTCCCGCCGCTCTTACCCAGAACCTGGTATCCGTTCTCCCGGTAGGCTGGAAGGAGTGCATAATCCCAACCGAAGGCATCCAAAAGGGCATCCCCCTTCAATAAAGAAGAAAAGGGGGTGGGCTGTTCCTTCAGAACATCCTTTAGCGAGGAATCTGAAAGAATGTTCTTTCCACCGGGGGCAAAACTGTCTCCAAACCGGCAGAGGTCCTCCGGAGTGGAGGAGAGCCCGCCTGCGCCCAGCACCGTCACGACCTCGGGGGGATATTTATTTCCCTCTTCATCGTAGAATTCTGCAATCTTTCCTCCAGTAACGCCAACACTCTCGCCTGAGTTCCGCATTTCAAGGGGAGAAAATATCCTTTCGGTGACAAACGAAGCGAATGACTTTCCTGAAACACGCTCAACGATCATCTCGGCCAGGGTAAAACCGTCATTGCAGTAAATACTCATTTCACCTGGGGTGTGCTTGAGAACCGCATTCTTCAGTGTTTCAAGCAATAGGGTCTGGTGATCCTCGTCAGCCCTGTACCCAAAAACAAATGTGGAGCCAGGCAGGCCTGAAGAATGATTGAAAAGCATTCGTACCGTAATGTCTCGGTATCGGGGGTCCTTCATTACGAATTCAGGTATATGCTTTAACACGGGGTCTTCAAGGCTTAATTTACCATCATCTGCCAGCAGCAGAATTGCTACGGCAGCGAACATTTTGCTCGTCGAACCTATATTGAACCTGGTGTCTCTGTCCACGAGACGGTTAAGTGAGCGGTCTGCCGGTCCGAATCCCTCCGAATACACTATATTGCCCCTGTCCATCACTGCTACCGATGCGGAGTTTCCCCCTCCGGAGATAATAGTTTTCCATATTATTTCTCTTGCGGTCGAAACTGTGTTCGGGTAATTAAGAACATTGCCAGAACACGGCAAGATGAAGATGAAAAGAATTAATACAACACACGAAAGACTCATAAGAACAGGCAACACCTTACGGGTTTTCATTAATGTTTCCTCCCTTTCACACGTTTTATTGCTTCAAGTTTGAAATCCCGTGTGTAATATTTGCACCTCTCTAGTCTCCACTATATCGTCTCTTTGTACTGTCCATTAATTCGGGCTCTGCGATCAGGTATGCACTTAACCCGAGTTTTCGCATCAAGTGCTTTTTGTGATAGGATGTCTGTAGCAAACGTACCTTATTTTTCTCCACTCATTTCAACCTGGTACGCAGTAGGCCTTTTGCAGGTGTCTCCGTTAATTTAATTTTGACACCTTCCATGTATGTCGCATAATACAGCCAAAGTAAAATAAAAACAATGAAAGCGCAAGGCAATTAAAATCTGTCTATTTTACGTTAGGATTTTTAAGATGGCTTGCAAATAGCAACGTTCCGCGGCCTGTAATCGCACTTGTAATGCGCAGGTCGGCGGTTCGAATTTGCCCGCCGGCTCCAGGTCTACAGAGAGAATATAAAAGGCTTTGAGTCTTATTGCTGTTAGAGCAAAAGCCCAAAGCCTTTTATATTGCGCAACGGTATAATGGCACAGAATGAAAATATAAAAGGGGATTTCAAATGGCACTGAAAAAGCAGATACTATTTATTCGTCATGGACAAACAGATTGGAATAATGAGATGAGGTATCAGGGGCAAAGTGACGTGCCTCTCAATGCGGAAGGCATTGAGCAGGCTGATCGTGTTTCCCTTCGCCTGGCGGCATCCTTTGAAGCAGATCTTATCGTAACAAGCCCTTTGCTCAGAGCACGACGGACCGCAGAAATAATAGCAGCGCGGCAGAGCAGCAATGTGCTTCAAGTGCGTGAAGGCCTAAAGGAAATTGCTTTTGGCGAATGGGAAGGACTTTCTGTTTCAGAGGTTGAAGCGCGGTTTCCTGAAGAGCATAGCCAATGGAGAAAAGATCCTTCAACCCTTGTCCCAAGGAGCGGGGAATCTTTTAACGAGGTTCGCCAGCGAGTTGCGGAAATCCTTGATGAAATATTGAAAAGGGATGAAGAACGAATCCTTGTAATAGCCCACGGAGGTTCTATACGTACGGCCCTTGTTGAACTTCTAAAGGTCAGTTCTTCCCTAGTATGGCGTATGCGTCTCGATAATTGTTCTATTTCTTCCATACACGCTTACAGAAGTGTAATGATGCTTTCTTTTCTGAACGATGCTATGCATCTTTACGTACCGAGGGAAATCATTCAACAACTTCCCCTTTCTTCTTAGACAAGATAGAAACTAACTGGTAAAATTCCAATAGTTATGTCTGCATAAGGAGAGGAGGCTTTTTTTGAGCGGGAGATGGGATGAAGAACAGAACCAGTTACGTCTTTCTCCAGAGAAAGAAGAGATGCTTTGGGCCCGTTGTCATTTAGATGACGATGCCCGGGAGGAACTGATTATTTCTTATCGGCCTCTTGTTTTCTGGCTTGCTCAAAAATTCTATGTCTCTCCTTCACTCTACCCCGATTTAATTCAGGAAGGCATGGTTGCGCTTATTAAATCCGTAGATAAATTTGAGCCGGAGCGCCAGCTTAAATTTACCACCTATGCCTTTTACCGCATAAAAGGACAAATGGTTAATTTTCTCCAGAGAAGTGAGGCCAAGGCGCCTATTCCCATGGACGATGAAGACATGAGAATACAAGACAATTTTTCTTATGAGACCTACGATCTCCTTCTTACCCTTTCTCAGGAAATAAAGAATTTACCTGACCGTGAAGGGGAAATAGTAAGGGAGATGTTTTATAAAGGACGCGAGGCAAAAGAGGTTGCCGACAAACAGGATCTTGATATTAGCCACGTGTATCGTCTCAGACGAAATGCTGTAGCACGGCTTCGGAGTTGGATTTTCCCCGACCATACCACTAAGAAGACCTAGGAAGTGATAACTAAAGAGAGGGTTATAACGACGGCAGTGTCTTCAGGAGTGATGGCAGTATGGAAAAACGCATCGCAAGGGTTGTAAGATGGCTTGAAAGGTGTGTTTCTGCGTCAAAAAGCAAAGCGTGGCATAATGCGTTGACAGAAATGGAGTGTGCCAGGGCTGAGCTTGAAGAGGCAAGAAGGGAACTGTGGGAATTGGCTGCGGAAAATGAGCAGCCGAAAAGAAATATGTTTGTTGTTCATTTAAGTCGGGTTGCGGCCCTGGCTATATTTTTCCTGTGTGTCCTTTCTGTTCCCCTTTCGGCTCCCATAGGCAATAGTCAGAGAAACATTGTTATGAATAATGATGATCTTATATTGGAATGGATAACTTCTGATGAAAAAGCAGTTTTAGCAGGCTTGCGGAAAAGTCTGAGCGAAAGCAACCTTGAAGCTTTAAAAAGAGAGCAAAAAAACGAGTTGGAAAAAACTCCTTTGCCTTCCGCTACAACTGTGTCAAGTTTTAAACCTGTTCCTGTCCAGCCCAAAAAACAGATTTTTTTTGAACCTGAACAGCATGTTTTCCAGGATCAGAAAAAAAGCGATGAAAAACCTGTTGCCCTAGAACGTATTTTGACCCTTATGCAAATTGGGCAAAATGCCTTGCGAGAAGAAGGGCCTGCTATAATCATTAATAGACAATAAAAACTTCACCTTCCCGGAAGGAGAGATTACGTGTGAAACGGCCAGTTCTTATATCGATAATGTGTTTCTTTTTTATGATGTTCATGTCTCTAGGAGTTTGGGCTCAAGAGCCTCCTGTCGTTTCGCTGGATGTACGAGGTAATGAGCATGTGGTATCAGAGCACATCCTTTCGGCTACTGGAACGAAAATAGGCGAACCATTAAACCGTGATCAGCTTCAGAAAGATGTAGAGGCAATTTATGAGTTGGGCTTTTTTTCTTTTGTAGATGTGGATCTCGCCGTAGTGGAAGGTGGCGTTGGAGTTACCTATGTGGTGAAAGAAAACCCAGTTGTAGATAAAATTGAGTTCTCAGGCAATACTGTTTATAGCGATGAAGATCTGTTAAAACTAGTTTTCACTGCGCCGGGAGCTGTGTTTAACAGGGTCTTTTTCCGTCACGATCTGGAACGCATACAAGAAAAATATCAGAAAGATGGCTACGTCATGACTCGAATTGCCGATGTGCAGGTTGAGGGCGGCATTATTAATGTGCAGATTATGGAACCTATTGTAGGTGACATTATTATCCAGGGTAACACAAAGACGAAGAGCTACGTCATAGAGCGCCAGATCAAGGTTAAAAAAGGCGACCTTTTTAATGCCACTGTGCTTCGCCACTCCATTAACAAAATTCAGCAGATGGGCTTTTTTGAAGATGTGAACGTGGGCTTTGAACCTGGAGATACTCCCCTTGCTACAAATATTGTGGTAACGGTAGAAGAGAAAAAGACAGCTGCTGTTGGACTTTCCATAAGCCATGGCACTGAAAGCGGCTGGTCAGGCGGACTATCTTATGGAGACTCCAACTGGAGAGGAAAAGGGCACAATGCCGAAGTAGGTTTCGAAACGGGAGATAACGAGCAGTACTGGCTGACTTATACTGAGCCCTACATGGACGAAGTTTATTATGCCTGGAAAGTGGGCGCCTACAAGCGTGTATATGAGGAGCGAGGCTTTTACAGAGCGGGAGCAAAGCGCCTTGAATATGATGAGGAACGGGTAGGGCTCTATATTGGCGCCGGTAAAAAGTTCAGTTTTGATCCACGCCTAAGCTGGTATCTAACCCTTGATTGGCATGATGTTGATGTTTCTAATGTCATAAAACTGGCTGCCGGAACCCAGGAAGACCTTGATGACCTGACCACGGGAACCACCTTTGCCGTTATCGGAACATTGACCTGGAACACGTTAGATGAATACCTCAGTTATTCCAAAGGCCACATTATTGATTTAAGTGTTGAACATGCCCTGGATATGTTGGGCGCTGACTGGACCTACACTAAATATTGGGCCCAGGGCCGCTACTATATTCCTGTCATGGGATTAGGGGATTTTTTGGATTTCAATTTAGGGAAAGAAGACAATCCGCCCATTTTCGCTACCCGCGTCAAGGCCGGTTTTTCTTCCGGCGTCCTTCCTTCTGCTGAAAGGTATTCTGTAGGGGGATCGAACTCTCTTCGAGGATACGATGGCGGCGAGTTTGAGGGGGATGAAATGTTTCTTGCGAACGTAGAAGCCCGCATTCCTATAGAGAGTGCCTTTGGATTTGTGCTTTTTTACGATATAGGCAATGCGTGGCGTGGAGAAGACAACTTCAGTTTCTCAGATCTTCATGACTCATGGGGTGTGGGGGTAAGAGTGAAAACCCCCCTTGGGAACCTTCGTCTGGATTACGCACAGGGAGAAGATGAGAACAAGACCCACTTTGGTTTTGGAGAACTTTTCTAAGGGGTGAGATCGCCCATTATGACAAGAAGGAGCAGGGCTGTAGCCGCTGCGTTTCTGGCTGCGGCCCTTCTTTTTATGTCGCTCCCTCTTTACGGAGCCGTTCATATAGAGGGAATGCCGGCATGGATGGCAGAAAGCGCGGAAAAAAGCCTGAGTGCTGTCTGGGGGGAGATGGATACTTCCATCTCTTTGTCAGAGCGCTTTAAGATGCTTACTCTCGTTGCGGACCGATTGCTAACGGGGTACGTGTTCAGGTCGCCTCGTTATCGTAACAACCAGGTTGAAGTAAAAGCCCATGCTGAAGAAGCCCTGGCCTGGGAGGTGGAATTGCAAATGCCATCCCTTCCTTCCCCTGGCGATAAATGGTTTCAGGAGGATACCGTTTCTCTCCCAACCCTCATCCATTCCCGCATCGATGGGGTGCCCCTTGCTGCCTTGGCCTGGGCGGATACGGCATTGAAACGGGAGATACGAAGTCTGACAGAAACCCGTGCTCCAGGTTGGGATATTGCGGTTTTTGTGGAATTGCCGGCAAATGCCAAGTCAAACATCCTTAAAGTTTCCTTTCTTCCACAACAACCCTTTGTTCTGGCTGTAACCCCATCCGTTCAATCGGGATCCCTCCCTGTTGCATTTCAGTCTGATCTGAAAGATAATTTGCAGTCGGGCCTTTTTCCCATTGTAGGTCTGCCAGTAGAATGGGTTTCCCACCACAAGAACGATATTGAAAAACTGGCAGAAAAAGCCTTGGAAGACCGCAACATAGTGGTCAATTCAAAAGCCAAGGTTAGTGTAGATTTTCGCCCTGCGCAGATCTCACGAGCAGATGCTCTTGTAGAGAGTTCCCGGTTTACTGTTCAGGCGTGGGCAGCCGCCTACGGTGGAACGGATGATAAATACCCCGAGGTGGGACTTCACATAGGCAGAAAATCCCTTCCTGTAAGTGGCTGGGATGTTGAACTTTATGGCGAGTGGATTCTTTCCACCAATGATTTTGATCTTGAAAGTCGCTGGGGGGCGCGGTGGAAGGTTCATCCACGAATGCTCCTAGGGGCAGAACTGGCCTATCCTGGAGGAGAAGTATGGTGGAGATTCTGGTTTACTGGCAAGGTCAAGGAACCCTACGCATGGTGGCGGTTTAGTGAGGATAGTTACAGTAATTTTGGCGTAGGCTATCGAATAAACGAGTTTTTATCTATTGAATTGCATTATGACGAACGTGACGAAGATCAATGGAGTATTCGCGCGGTCGGCAACTTGTAAGGGGGCAGCAAAAGTGGACAAAATATCTGACACACCCATGACTCTTGGTCAGATTGCAGCATATATTGGAGGGAAAGTTATTGGGAACCCTCATATTTCAGTAAAGGGACTTGTTTCTCCCGAAAAAAGCGGAGAAAAGACCTTGAGTGTGGTCTGGGAAGAAAAAGAGCTGGGGATGCTGTCTGCAGAAGCTTTTTTAGCAGCCCCTGAAAAATTTTTTACAGAATCCCGACAAGGTATTGTCACAGAAAAACCCAGGGAAGCCTTTGCAAGGTTGCTTTATCTTTTTAAGATTCCCCAATCCTTCCCTTATGGGATTCATCCCTCAGCGGTGGTTTCTGAAAATGCTCGCATTGCAGATACGGCATATGTCGGGCCTCTTTGTGTTATAGAGGAAAATGCTGTAATTCATGACGAGGCTATTTTGGAAGCTCAGGTTTATGTGGGTGCGCGATGTTCTGTCGGAAAGGGTACGCATATTGAGCCCATGGCAGTGCTTTATGAGAATGTGACCATTGGAGAGAGGGGATTGATCCACAGTGGCGCCATTATAGGGTGCGACGGCTTCGGCATTATTCCATCCTCCCATCCTGATGAGCGCCCGCAGAAAGTGCCTCAGATCGGGGGGGTCGTTATAGACGATGATGTGGAAATAGGGGCTTGTACCACAATTGACAGAGGGACTCTCGACGATACGTATATAGGAAGAGGAACCAAAGTAGACGACCACGTCCATATTGCCCATAACGCTCGCATCGGTGATAATTGCATTGTTGTAGCCATGACGGGCATTGCGGGAAGCGCAGAGATCGGCGAGGGGGTTATATTGGCGGCTCGAAGCGGTGTGCGCGACCACGTTAAGATAGGGAATCGAGCTCAGGTAGCTGCCAATGGCGGAGTCATTAAAGATGTTCCTCCTGGTGAAATAGTATCAGGATTTCCCGCTCGTCCCCATAAAGAGCAATTCAGGGCCCAGGCCCTCTATCTTCGTCTGCCGGAACTTTTTTCGCGAATTAAGGCTTTGGAAAAAAGATTGGCAGAATCCGGGGAAGATTCTAAATGAGCTTTTTGCGCACCATAAAGACCCCTGTTTTTTTTCAAGGGACGGGTCTTCATTCCGGGGAACCGTGCAGGGCAGAAATAATTCCCTTTTACCATAAAAGGGGAATAGTTTTTGAAATTGGAGGCCGCCGCTACCCCTTGAGGGATGCAGTCTTTGAAGGAAGCGGCCGAGGGACGGAAATAATTTTCCCTGATAACACAGTAGTCAGGACCGTAGAACACCTTATGGCAGCCCTTTATGTTTTGGGTATTGGCCAGGCTTTGATCAGGATAAGTGGGCCTGAAATGCCTATTCTTGACGGCGGCTCCCTGACATTTGCGCAGAAGCTCAGCGAGGTGGAACTGGTAGAAACAGAGCATCACGAAGATCCGCTCTGCCTCTTTGTGCCTGTTGTAGAAAGAGATGAGACTCAAAAAAAGATCATCTGTGCATTGCCCGGTGAGGGTCTTTCTATTACCTATGTGATCGAATATGAAAATCCGGTCATCGGCACTGAAATCTATGACTTCAGGGTGACTGCGGAAGGTTTTTTAAAAGAGATAGCTCCATGCCGCACCTTTGCTCTTGAAGAGGAAATGGATACTCTAAAAAAGCGAGGGCTCGCAAAGGGAGGAAGTCTCGACAATGCGGTTCTTGTGACTTCACAAAAGGCGCTAAACAAAAGAGGCCTTTATTTTTCTGATGAATTCGTCCGTCACAAGATTCTTGACCTTATCGGCGATATAGCGTTGTTGGGGCGGCCTTTACATGCCCATATAGTGGCTATTCGAACGGGGCATGACATGCACCTTCGCCTCCTTCGCCGATTAAAACAATTAGAAAGCCGGCAACAATGAAAGGAGATAATATAATGATCGATATTGATAAAATTATGAAAGCCCTTCCACACCGCTATCCATTTCTTCTGGTAGACCGCATCTTGGAAGTAGGGGAAAATCGAGTGGTTGGCCTCAAAAATGTTTCAATTAACGAACCTTTCTTTACCGGCCACTTTCCTGACGAACCGGTGATGCCCGGTGTTCTTATTCTTGAAGCCATGGGGCAAGTGGCGGCCATGATGATCGTTTGCCGACCAAACATGCAAAATATGGTGACATACCTGACAGGAGTGGACAAGGCCCGTTTTCGCCGCCCTGTAAGACCTGGAGATCAGCTCATTACCACAGCTGAAATGGTCAAGTCGCGGGGGCTTATGGGAAAAGTGAAAGCAAGATCGGAAGTCGACGGAGAGCTTGCCGCAGAAGCGGAGTACAGCTTCTTCATGGCAGAGAGGCTTTCCAAGAAAGAAGCTATGGAGGAAAGGATTTAGCCATGTCCGTAACCATTCATCCTACGGCAATAGTATCGCCAAAGGCGGTTCTTGAAGATAATATTGTTGTGGGGCCCTATTGTATTGTGGGAGACCTGGTACATATTGGCGAAAACACCACGCTGGAGGCCTTTGTTCGTATCCTCGATTTCACCCGAATCGGGGCAGGATGCCACATCTATGAAAATTCCATCCTTGGCCGGGAACCGCAGGATAAAAGTTTTGGCAATGAAGAAAGCTGGGTTCATATTGGGGATAGGGTGGTTATTCGAGAAAATGTGACAATACATCGCGCCTGTGGTGAGGGAGCGATTACAGTGGTGGGC
Source organism: Aminobacterium sp. EBM-42 (assembly GCF_001896635.1). Taxonomy (NCBI): domain Bacteria; kingdom Thermotogati; phylum Synergistota; class Synergistia; order Synergistales; family Aminobacteriaceae; genus Aminobacterium; species Aminobacterium sp. EBM-42. The sequence continues at coordinate 103,745 of NZ_MPPC01000025.1, read as the reverse complement.
GATGACTGCTTCATTATGGAAGGTGTCCATCTGGGCCACAACGTACAGATAGCAAAACGTGTTACCATTGCAAACAAAGCAGGTTTCGCCGGCTACGTTTCTGTGGGAGAGGGTACAGTCGTAGGCGGCCTGGCAGGTTTTCATCAATTTGTCCGGGTTGGCCGCTACTGTATGATAGGGGGTCTGTCGAAAGTTGTGAAAGATGTAGCGCCATTTTTGCTTGTTGACGGCCATCCGGCCCAGGTACACGGTATAAACAGCGTGGGTCTGAAAAGGGCTGGTTTTTCTTCCTCTGACAGGAAAGATATAAAAAATCTATATCGGCATCTTTACCATAGCGGTCTTCCAATCAGAACGGCGGCTCAAAGTCTTGCTGCCGGTGAAAACGCTCTTGCTGCCGAGATCGTTGCATTTGTGGCACAAGCACACCGGGGGCTGGCGCCATGGCCCCATGGTTCTAAAGGAGAGACAGATGATTAAACTCCTTGTTCTTGACGTAGATGGAACTTTGACTGATGGCGGAGTATATCTTGATGGGCGGGGCAACGAGTTTAAACGTTTTGATATACAGGATGGCATGGGCATTTCCCGTCTTCGCCAAGGGGGCGTAGAAGTAGCCATTATAAGCGGCCGTTACTCACCTGCCACAGAAGGGCGGGCAAAAGAGCTTGGCATAGCCCTCCTTCAGAATGGCGTAAAAAATAAATATGAAGCATTGAAAAAACTGGCCTCTGATCTCGCTCTCCCATCCTCTCAGATTGCTTATGCCGGCGATGATGTGAACGATGTTGAATGTCTTCAGTGGGTCGGTCTTGGTTTTGCGGTGGCCAATGCCGTATCAGAGGCCAAAAAGGCGGCAGACAGGGTTACCACCAAAGAGGGCGGCCGGGGCGCTATTCGCGAAGCTGCCGAATACATACTCGCATACAATAAAGAATGGGTAACAGGACGTGGGGATAGTGGGAAATAGAGGAATTCTCGATCGTTTTATATGGAAAGAAATGGCTGGATCCTTTGTTTTTGGCGTCATGGCCTTTACCATGGTGTTTGTAGCGGGCGACCTGCTTTTCCAAATTGCCAGCATGATTATAGAAAAAGGGATATCCATTGGCGTTGTCTTGCGGCTTTTTATCTACAGTTTGCCGGAAGTGATCATTCTGACACTGCCCATGGCGTGTCTGCTCTCGGCACTCCTTACCTTTGGCAAACTTTCTACAAACAGTGAAATAGTGGCGCTGAAAGCCTCCGGAATTTCCTTTCAGCGAATTTTGAAACCTGTCATTGTGGGATCTCTCCTGGTAGGGCTTTCTGCTCTTATCCTTAATGAAACAGTGGTGCCTTTTTCAAATCGTGCCGCGGAAAATCTCATGAGATTCGAAGTGATGCGAGAGAAGCCCTCCGTTCTCAAAGAACAAGTTTTTTTACGGGACGAAAGCAATGGGCAGCTCAACAGGGTTATTTACATAGAAAAGCTTCAGCCTCGAAAAGGAACTATGACCAATGTGCTCGTTCAGGAGTTCGAAAAGGGAAAGCTCAAACGGATAACCGTGGGCAAGACCGGCCTCTGGAAAGATGGAAAATGGTGGATTGATGATGGTGAAGTATTTCAGGTAACGAATGGTGGAAAAGTAGAACTCCTTTTTCGTTTCGAGCGTCAGCAATTCGATCTAAACCTCTCGCCTCAGCAGGTTGAGCAGGCTTCCCGCAAACCGAGTGAAATGAGCGCCCTGGAACTTATGGCCCAGATACGCCTTCTTCAGGCCCAGGGTGGGAACCTTGCGCCGTTGTGGGTTCTCTTCCACCTTCGATTCGCTGTTCCATGGGCGAGCGTTGTTCTCGCCATATTAGGAGCCAGCCTTGGCGTAAGATCCCATAGAACCGGGTCCGGCGTGGGGTTTGGCCTCAGCGTCATGATTGTTTTCGTCTACTATGTAGTGATGTCCCTTTGCAAAGCCTTTGGGGAAACAGAACATATGCCCCCGCTCTTGGCTGCTTGGGTGCCTAACGTCCTCTTTTTGCTTGTAGGAGGATACTTCGCACGAAAGGCGAATGATTAATATGAAAAGAACACTTGCTATTATTGCCGGGGAGGGCTGCCTCCCTGAAATAATTTGTGCCAGGCTTTTCAAAGAGGGAATGCCCCCTTATGTTTTTTCAATGGGAGCGGATATAGAGCGCCTCGCTCCTTTTGCAAGGCAAATTTGGACAGTGGCAACACCTGATCTTGAATGGATTTTGGGTCAGATGCTTTCCCATAAAGTAGAGACCATGATACTGGCAGGTCAGGTTTCCAAAAGTCTCATGTACCAGCGAGAAAACCTCGACGTGTTGCTGAAACAGTCTCTTGATGCAGAAAACAACGATGACCACGCTCTTCTCAGTCGTATCGTCCGTACTATAGAAAAAACTGGAATTAAAGTAGCAGGGTACAGACAGATCCTTTCTGATCTCCTCACTCCTGAAGGGCAAGTCTCAGCCCGAGGCCTTTCAGATCAGGAAGCAAAGGATGTAGCCTATGGCTGCTCAATCCTTTTTCATCTTCTGCCCCTTTCTTTTGGCCAGAGCATCGTCATACACAGCGGCGCGGTTGTGGCAGTGGAAGCTATGGAAGGAACAGATGCCATGCTTCAGCGGGCTGGAACATTGGTCCATGGAGGCTCTGTGATAAAAATGATGCGGGCAGACCAGGATGAACGCTTTGATATCCCTGTAGTGGGAACTCATACCCTCCACATGATGGAGAAAGCCGGACAAACCTGCCTGGCTCTCGAAGCCGGCCGTACCCTCATGCTTGAGAAAGAAGCTTTTCTTGAGCTTGCTGCCCGGCTGAACATCGCAGTGGTGGGAGTGCCCCCATGTCTATCTATATAAGTTGCGGCGAACCTTCAGGGGATCACTACGCAGGCTCTATCATCCGGTATCTTCGCAAACAAACTGACGAGCCCATCATGGGGATGCTTGGTCCCAGGGGAGTCGCAGAACAGGGGGAGGCTCTCTGGACAATCGACCAACTGAGTCTTATGGGCAGCACAGATATCCTGGCGGCTATCCCCAGGCTCCTTCGCCTTAAAAATACCATGGTGAAGTTTATTCTCAAAGAGCAGCCCAGGCGGGTCATTGTTATAGACAGCCCGGATTTTCATCTTCCACTTATCCGGTCGCTGCGAAAGAAGGGGTTTGAGAATCCTATTTTCTACGTGGCCCCGCCCACTGTCTGGGCGTGGAGAAAAAAACGAGTCAGGACACTGCGGCGGTATTGCACTCTTCTGCTGCCCCTGCTGCGCTTTGAACACCTCTATTTAACAGAACATGACGTTCCATCCCTTTGGATCGGCCATCCCTTCCTTGATGAGACCAGTTCCTCTGGTGTCACAGAACCGTCAGGCCGAATCATTGCCCTTCTGCCAGGAAGCCGCACTGGGGAAGTGAAAAGGCTGCTGCCCATACTTGTGGAAAGTGCCCGACAATTTCAAAGTATGGGATATGAACCTGTCTTTTCAATTGCCCCAGGCCTTTCTTCTTCTATCCGTGAAAAGATGAAAAGAGACTTGCGAAAGTGGACTCTTTTTGAAGGAAGGGGAAAGGAACTTATGGAACGGAGCCGGATGGTAGTGGGGGCGAGTGGAACAGCCTCCCTTGAGGCCATGATGGCAAACCGTTTCATGATCGTCGTGTATAAAGGGTCATGGCTATCGTGGCGCATCTATAAGAATTTTGTTAAGACTCCCTGGGTTTCGCTTCCTAATATTATGGCCCACGAAACAGTTTATCCCGAGCTTCTGCAAAAAGAGGCCTCTTCTTCCCGTGTTATGGAAGAGGCGATCCTTTATCTTGATGATCCCGAGGTGGAAAAGCAGAAACACGAAGCTCTTATGAGAGGCAGAAAGGATTTGGGAGTGCCTGGAGCTACGGAACTTTGGACTCAGGCTATTCTCAAGGGGGGGCTGCCATGAATTCCGTGACTCTTCTTGTCAATGGCCCGGGCGAACTTTGGGGATGGTGCCGCCCCCTTACGAGAGAACTTAAACGCCGTAATAAAAATGTTACAATCTGGATTCTTCCATGCCAATTTGCCAGTGGGCGGGAAGGTCATGCGGCCATGGCACTGGGAGCGGATGAAGTGAAGGGGCCTTACTCTTCGGCAAATACTTTGCGGGCTATGAACCATCATAAAACTGATGGTATTATTCAACTGGGCGGCGATCTCTTTTTTGGGCGCCATATGGGCCAAAAAGGAAAAGTCCCTCTTTTCTGCTACACTTATGGCCGTAAAAAAGGATTGGAACACTGTAGTGGTGTCTTTACCGCCTTTGAATCCATGGCCCGGTCCATATCTCCTAATGCGGCAGTAGTTGGCGATCTTGTTAAAGAAGGGATCCTTATGGATGACGGCCCTTCTCCCTGGCTGGATAGGCAAGGTCTTAAACTGGTTTTATTCCCGGGAAGCCGCCCTGCCATACGCGCCAAGGCTCTGCCCTATCTTATGGAAGTGGTCTCTTTGCTGCGGGAACAGACAGGGCCGCTTCAGGTTGCAACTCTCCTCTCTCCCTTTTCGAAGGCTGAAGAGCGGGAAACCTGGCGTTCCGCGGGTTTAAACCCGGCGATGGCTGGAACAGGTGTGGTTCTTAAAAATGCGGACATGGCCTTAACCCAGCCTGGAACAAACACCCTTGAGCTTATGCATATGGGAATACCCGCACTCGTTGCCGTTCCCTTCGCTTTTTTGAGGGAAATCCCCATAAGCGGCTTAAAGGGGCTCATTGCATCCTTGCCGATTTTTGGTCCGGCTGTTAAAGAGAAAGTGCTGCGGTGGAAAGCGAATCATAGAACCTCCTACCTGGCGTGGCCTAATCGGCTTTCTCAAAGCCAGATAATGAAGGAAGTAGTTGGAGAACTGAGCTCGAAAGATGTAGTTAGGGAAATAAGCGCCCTCTGGTTCGACCACGAAGAACGGAGAGCCCAGAAAATAAAATTATGCCAGCTATCCGGGCGGTCTATAGAAACACCTTCGAAAAAGTTATGTGACATGATCGAAAGGCTGTGTAGCAATGAATAAGAAGCATATTTACGTACGTCTTTTAGAATATACCCGGCCATATTTCCCGAGGCTCTTTGCCGCCCTTGGGTGTATGGTTCTGGCCTCTGTCTTTACTGTCATTCCCCCGTGGCTTTTAAAAAACGTGGTGGACGATGTTCTCATCGCTAAAAAGATGGATGTTCTCAATGTGCTTACCATTGGTCTGGTGCTCCTTTTTACGGGCAAAGGTATCGCTTCCTACGGCCACCAGTATCTTATGAACTGGGTGGGGCAGCATGTGGTCATGGACCTTCGTGTGGGCCTCTACGATCATATGCAGAATCTATCCCTGCGATATATATACGGCAAGCGGGTAGGCGAGCTGATGTCGCGCATCACCAACGATGTCAATGTACTGCAGAACATGGTTACTACTGTCATAGTGGATCTTGTGGTACAGGGCATCACCTTTTTGGGCATGCTTGGGTTCCTCATATATATCAACTGGCGTCTTACCCTTATCACCTTTGCCATTCTGCCCCTGACCTTTTTCATTCTTGACCATGCCTCCAAAAAACTTCGCTTTGTCGGGCATGCGATCCAGGAAGAGCTGGCCAGGCTGTCTGCCATCATTCAGGAAGCCCTGTCGGCCATACGCATCGTGCGTTCCTTTGTGACGGAAGCCATGGAATCTCAACGCTTTAAGGACCAGAACAGAGCGAACTTCAAGGCCCTCATGCATGGAGTGCAGGTACAGGCTGCCCTCTCAGGTGTTATCGAAGTGGTGCTCATTGCGGCCCTTGCCTTAATTCTCTGGATAGGGGGGAGAGATGTTATAAATGAAAAACTCACTCCTGGTGAACTCATCGCCTTCTTGGGATATCTTGGTTTTCTGGTTCACCCTATCCGGGTCTTTACCCGCGTGGTCAGCAGCATGCAGCTGTGCCTGGCTTCGGCGGAACGCATCTTTTCAATTTTTGATACCCCTTGTGAAATACGTTCGCCAGAACATCCCGTTCCCCTGGGAGTCATACAGGGTGCGATCAAAATGGAAGATGTCTGGTTTGCCTATAAAGACGAACAGTGGGTGTTAAAAGGGGTCGCTCTCGAGGTCTGTCCTGGAGAAAGGGTTGCCGTTGTCGGCGAAACAGGCGGCGGGAAATCTACTCTCATGGACCTTATTCCCCGCTTTTATGACCCTTCCCGCGGGAAAGTGAGCGTTGATGGTTGCGATGTGAGAACCCTTGATCTCACAGAACTGCGGAAACAGATTGGCATTGTACCCCAAGACCCGGTTCTCATGAAGGGAAGTCTGGCCTTTAACATCAGCTACGGTTTTCCCCAGGCTACAGAAGAGGATATAGTGAAGGCGGCTCAGATTGCCGGTATCCATACCTTTATAACCAGCCTTCCCGAAGGATATGACACTGAAGTGGGAGAACGGGGAGTTACCCTCAGCGGCGGCCAGAGACAGCGCGTGGCCATAGCTCGTGCCATTATACGGAATCCCCGCATCCTTATTCTTGACGAGGCTACATCATCTCTTGACGTGGCCGTTGAAAGCCAGATACAGGAAGCTATGGAAAAAGCCATGGAAGGCCGAACCTCCTTTGTCATCGCCCACCGCCTGTCCACTGTGCGGAGTGCGGACCGCATTCTTGTCCTCAGTAAGGGGCACATTGTGGAAAGCGGCACCCACGACGAGCTCCTTGAAAAGGGTGGAATCTACCGCCACCTGTACGAGCTGCAATTTGGGGGAGAGAAGAACAATGAAACTCGTCCGTAGTTATCTTGAATGGGCCAGGGGAGAGCGGCAGTTCAGCCCCTGGGCCTTGCTCGTCCCCTTGGCCTGTGTTTCTCAAAGTTTTGCCCGGTCGCGTAATTTTGCCTTCGACCATGGTCTTGTGGCAAGCTATGAACCGCCTATTCCCGTTATCAGTGTAGGAAATATTACCCTTGGCGGAACAAACAAGACGCCTTTCGTAGAAATGCTTTCCCGCCATTTCTACAATATGGGGGTTCGTGTGGGCATTGTAAGCCGGGGTTATGGAGGGCGGACAAGCGAGCCTGTTGTAATAAAGGGTACTTCTTCTGAAAGAGAGATCGTTGGAGACGAGCCCCTCCTTCTGGCCTCCCGTCTTCCCCATGTGCCAGTGGCAGTTTCGAGAGATCGTTTAAAAGACGTGGAAGCCTTGCAGAAACACAATGTGGAACTCATTGTCGCCGATGACGCCTTTCAGCATCGCCGTTTAGGGCGGGATGTGGATATAGTGCTCGTGGACGCCTGCTGCCCCTTCGGAAACGGACGCCTTGTACCGGCGGGCATTTTGAGGGAACCTCCAAAAGCTATTCAAAGGGCCCATATAGTGGTCATAACAAAGGCCGATCAGGTTTCAGAAGATGAGCTGCGAAGCCTCCGCCAGAAGCTTTTGCAATATATTCCGGCAGACCGTCTGTTCACATCGAGGCTGGAACTGCGATGCTGGTCTTTATGGGACGGTTCCTGGCAGGATATGGAAGATTTTACTGTGAAGTCCCTGCCTGTGGTGGCCTTCTCCGCCATTGGAAGCCCGGAAAGTTTTAGGCGGACACTGGACCAGGCAGGTTTGCGCGTGCTCAGGGAACAGCGCTTCAAAGACCACCACCGTTTCGACCTGAGAGATATGGAACGGCTTGCCGCCCTCAAGGAGGAGCTGGGGGCCCGATATCTGGTCTGCACTGAAAAAGACGTCTACAATCTTCCCAAGGAGCCCCTTATCTCTCCTCTTCTTGTGCCTATAATCTCAACAGTCATAGACGAAGAAGACCGTTTCTGGAGTATTGTTGCAGAAAAACTTCGACCTCGGCTGGTAGTGGCCTCCAACGGATATGGAGAAGATGCCATGGGAGCTCTTTTGGCTCAAAAAGTGAAAAAGCGGTTCCCGTGCGCTTACGTTACGTCCTTCCCTATTGTGGGAAAGGGAGAGCAGTACGAGAATGCCGGCATCTCTGTGGACTCTGTACCTTCTGAATCCCCCTCAGGAGGGGTAATCAAATATCACATTTCAGATTTGCTAAAAGATCTGAAATCGGGGCTTGTCCGTCATATATTTTCCCAGCTCAAAGCCTGGAAAAAACTGCGCGGCGAGGTGCGCACCCCTCTCTGTGTTGGAGATGTCTATCTTTTACTTCACACCCTCTGGGGGCAGGGACAACTTCCAGTTCTCGTAGCCACGGCCAAAACCGTCTATCTGAGCGGCCATTGGCGACTTGAGCGGTTTCTTTTAAAACATCGTTGCCGCCGGGTTTGGACACGGGATTCCGAGACCGCTAAAGAGCTTGTACGTTCCCACGCCGACGCGGTGTTTGCGGGGAATCCAATAATGGACCTCACATGTGATAATAATAGTGGATATTTTCAATGGCCCAAAGAAAAGGGAGCCAGGGTGCTTTTGTTGCCGGGCAGCAGACAACGTGCCTATGATGATATGAAAATGCTGCTCGACGCTGTGGAGATCCTTAATAAAAAGACGTCGTGCGTATTTGTGGCAGTTATTGCCCCCTCACTGGACATAGAGCAATTGGTGGCAGCGGCCCCTGGGTGGCGGCTGGCTGACGATGGACGAGGCATTGTAAAGAACGGATTACGGGTATTGTTCTATTTAGGTCCTCTTGTATCAGTCGCAACCGACGCCCATATCCTTATAGGTCTTGGAGGAACGGCTAATCAGGTCTGTGCAGGCCTTGGAGTTCCCGTTGTTTCCATAAGGGAGAAAGGGAAGCTAGTGCAAAAAAAACTTCTTGGAGACTCTGAAATCCTTGTTTCCCCCGATCCACAGGTTCTTGCTGATACGGCTTTCGTCATTCTGTCCGATTCAGAACTTCGTCAATCTATGGGAGAAGAAGGCAAAAAGCGCCTTGGCGGTCCAGGAGCATTAGACAATGTAGTAGAGTATGTGGCACGAGAATACGGTTGGGATCTCCGATGTCGCGTCTATCAGAAAATATCCCGCATTATAAATCAGGGAGATGACATTCATGGTTCATACAGTACCAATTCATAATTTTTTTGTAGGTGGAGAAGCCCTTACAGTCATTGCTGGTCCCTGCTCTCTCGAAAGCCTGGATTTGGGTCTGGAAATAGGGCAGACAGCAAAGGAAATATGTGATCGTCTAGGCATGAACTATATTTTTAAAGCTTCTTATGACAAGGCAAACAGAACTTCCATTCACAGCTATCGCGGTCCAGGCCTTGAAAAAGGCCTTGCCCAGCTGGCAGAGATAAAAGAAAAGCTTTCAGTGCCGGTACTGACCGATATCCATGAGTCATGGCAGGCAGAGCCTGTGGCAGAGGTGGCTGATATCTTGCAGATTCCCGCTTTCCTCTGTCGCCAGACAGACCTTCTCGTAGCTGCCGCCCAGACCCGGCGCGCCCTTCATATAAAGAAAGCCCAGTTCCTGGCCCCCCAAGATATGAAGCAGGTTGTGGAGAAATGCAGAGAAGCGGGAAACGAAAAGATCTTGTTGTGCGAAAGGGGCACCACTATGGGCTATAACCAGCTGGTTGTGGATATGCGTTCTCTTGTTTTGATGCGGAGTCTTGGATGTCCTGTTGTCTTTGATGCCACCCATAGCGTACAGATGCCTGGCGGAAAGGGAACGTCCAGCGGCGGAGACCGGCGTTTTGCCCTTCCCCTGGCAAGGGCTGCTGCCGCTATCGGCATTGACGGCCTCTTTATTGAAACCCACCCTGATCCGGACAAGGCGAAAAGTGACGGACCCAATATGGTCCCCCTTAAAAAACTTGAGTATTTTCTCTTTCAGATAAAAGAAATATGGAATTTTGTAGAAAACACCATCGAAAAGGTAAATCTTGATTGGGCGGAGGAGGCGTAGAAAATGGTCTGTCTTCCCAGAGATCGGGCAGGGATCGATCTCGATGACGAACGGCTGCTTTCCATAGGCCGAGATGTATTAAAACAGGAAGCGAGCGAATTGTTGCGAGTGGCCGACGAAATGGGCCAGGAAATTGTTAAGGCGGCAAGGGTTATTCATTGCAGCAAAGGCCGTCTTGTTGTGATAGGCATGGGCAAATCGGGGCTTATCGGCAGAAAAATAGCGGCAACCCTTGCATCCCTGGGGACGCCGTCTTTCTTTCTTCATGCTGCCGAAGCGTCCCATGGCGACCTCGGCATGGTTTGCAGAGAAGACGTTGGCCTTTTTATCAGCAATAGCGGAAAAACAAAAGAAGTGGTGGCCCTCCTTCCTTTCTTTAGGCGGTTAGGAGCGCCTGTTATATCCATCACTGGCGGAATATCTTCTCCCCTTGCTAAAAACTCTGACATAGTCTTGAACTCAAGTGTCAGCAGGGAAGCGGATCCATTGAATCTGGCCCCGACGAGCAGCACCACTGTACAGCTTGCAATTGGCGATGCCCTTGCAGGCATGGTAACGGAACTCCGGGGGCTTGAAGAAGATGATTTTGCCCTCTTTCACCCAGGGGGTGCCCTTGGCCGAAGGCTTTTGACTAAGGTCGAAGATGTTATGGGATCTGGAGATAAGCTGCCGGTGGTCATCGAGCATGTCAAGGTAAGCGACGCCCTTTTCGAGATGACGAGCAAGGGATACGGGGCAACGCTCATTGTTGACGAAGAGGGAAAACTTGCCGGAATATTTACAGATGGCGATTTGCGTCGCCTTATTGAGCGGTGCGGAGTGGAATGTCTTGAGTCTGATGTGTCCAGTGCCATGACAAAAAATCCTGTCACGCTGGAAGCTGGCCGTTTAGCTGCGGAAGCCGTCCATATAATGGAAGAAAGGGAAATTTCAGTGCTTATTGTTGCGAAGGCAGGCAAGCCCATTGGAATTATTCACCTTCACGAACTGCTTAAAGCGGGGGTGGCCTGATCTGAACTATTCTGCGTACAGGGCCCTCATATCAGCAGCCTATCTCATGGCGTACCCATGGCTGGCGCATAAATACAAAACGGGGCTGAATGAGCGGAAAGCTCTTTATACAGAAGAAAAAAAACAATTGTTTCGTAGAAAAAACCCACTTTGGGTTCATTCCGTTTCAGTAGGAGAGGTTCAATCGGCCTGGCCCCTTCTTCTTGCGGCCCACGAAGATGTTCCGGATCTTCCTGTAGTGTTGTCTACGACAACCGTTACAGGAAAAGATATGGCCCATCAGCTGGTATCAGAACTATTTGACGCCCATATCTATTACCCCTGGGATACTCCGTGGATCGTGGCTCGCGCTCTTGACGCCATACAGCCCAAAGCCTATGTGGTTATAGAAACTGAGATTTGGCCCAATTTGCTCAAAGAGCTGGTAAAACGGCAAATTCCGGCATTTCTTGTGAATGGCCGGTTTTCAGAAACGACATCGTTAAAGGGGAAAAACCACCCGGATTTCTGGCGGAATATTTTTTCATGCTTTACCCGCCTTATGGTTCGCTCAGATAAAGATGAGGAATATCTGCTTTCTTTAGGGCTGGAGCCAGAGAAAATCGCAGTGACGGGAGACTGCAAAGTTGACGCTCTCAGATTGAGGCAAAAAAGTGCGGACTTCAGCTGGGCTAATAAACTTATTGGCCGCCGAAAACCGGTTTTTTTAGCCGGCAGCACCCATACAGGAGAAGATGAAATTGTCCTTGAGGCCTATTCACAGGTCAAAAAGCAAATACCAGAGGCCCGGCTCATCATAGTTCCACGCCATCCCGAACGGGCCGAGGCCGTCACTGCTTCAGCTCAGAAAATTGCCAAGGCGGAGCGCCTCTCTGCTGTAAAAAATGGATGGGACATCCTTATAGTCGATAAAATAGGGGTTCTCTTCGACCTCTACGGTGTTGCTGACAGTGCCTTCGTGGGAGGAAGCCTGGTTCCTAAAGGGGGGCAGAACCTTATGGAGGCCGCAGTCTTCGGCATACCGGTCTGTCATGGTCCGAATATGGAAGATTTTCCCGAAGCGGCAGCAGGTCTGGCAGCACACCATGGGGCAGTAACTGTGCGAAATGCGGAAGAAATGGCTGAATGGTGGCAGAAAAGCCTCTCTCCCTCTATGAGGGAAAGAGTAAAACAGGGAGCGGCACAGTATTTTGAAGGAGTGGGGGGAGCGGCATCCTTATCCTGGAAAGAAATACGTGAGGTGATGGGTTGATGAAAATAAATGAAAAGCTTTTAAATTCCTTTTATCAGGAATTAGACGAAAGATCAAAAGCCAGTCTGGACGAAGCTGTAAAAATAATGACGGCAGTGAAGAAAAAGGGCGGCAAAATAATGGTAGCCACAGGCAGCGGCCCTAACATTCACGAAGGTGTCACCACCCTCATAGCAGAGCTTATGGATAAAGGGATCATTGACGGAGTAACCACCAGCTCGGCCGTTGTGGGGCACGAAATGGCAGGTGCTCTCGATAAGGTAAAAATGAGCAGCGGGACGGAGTTCGGATTTGATGAAAAGTATATGCCTCGGGGAAACGTATTCGAATTTACCCAGCTTACTCCCCAGGAAATGAACACCCTACGGCGCGAAATGGTTCTTGACGAAGAACTGCTTAAACGGGGCGAAGAAATAGATGGCCGCATTGTTTTGAAAGCGGCAGGCAACATGGCTTATCCTATGGGGTTGCGCAACGAAATGCTGGCTGCGGAAATATTGAGCATATGCAAGGTCTATGGCCTTCCCTTCGAAGTTGTTGCCGGATGGGGAGCCGACCGGCGCACCATGATCGGAATTGGCGCTGAAAAGGGGTTGCCTGTTCTCGTCAGCATTCCTCAGATGATAGGAAGCGGCCATGTGGGCATGGCTATTGGCGACAGTATTTCTGTTTTTGAACGGTCACAGAGAGTGGCCAGAATGCTTGATGAGGCCGATGTGATCATCGAATCGGCAGTGGCCCTTACCCAGGAAATCCACGATGGGCCTTTCGAATGCTACACTGGCCATGGCATCTGGTCGTGGTGGAAAGGCCTTCATACCTACAGCCTTAGGGACAAGAAACTCATTCGCATCGATCTTGATGAAAACCTTCGCAAAGCCCAGGATCTGCAGAAACAAAGCGCCATGATACAAGAGGCCATTAACAAGGGATTGCCCAAAACAAAGATCTCTAAAATCCCTTTCCGTATGGAAATGTCGGCCTTTGCCAGGCACGAGGGAAGCATCCCCATCATTGGCGATATTGGTCAGGTGTGGCCTGTCATGGCCTGGCGTGTGGCTCAGGAACTGAATGTTAAACTTGACTTTATGAGCTACTCCCAGGAAACTGAGGATGGCAAAGCCATGAGAGAGTGGATAGTCAGGGAGATTTCCTTCCTTGACCGTGATAAATTACTACAAAAAGCGAAGGAGCATCGTATAAAGCTATGAATATACTAGGCGTAATACCTACTCGGTACGGATCAACCCGTCTTCCGGGAAAACCCCTTGCCGATATTTGCGGCAAACCTCTTATACAGCATGTTTATGAGAAGGCGTCCAGTTCTTCTCTTGGAGCCTTGATAGTAGCCACTGATGACGAACGGATCATCAAAGCCGTACAGGCCTTCAATGGCAATGCCGTTCTAACTTCAGAAAAACATCCCAACGGAACAAGCCGGGCGGCTGAGGTGGCAGAAAAGATGAATGTGGATTACGTCATCAACATTCAGGGCGATGAACCCCTCCTCGACCCACGCATGATCGATGAGGTGATCCATGCTCTCACAGAGAATGAGGACGTTGTCTCCGCGACCCTTTGCGTCCCCATTCTCGATAAGGCGAGTCTTTCAAACCCCAATGTGGTTAAAGTGGTGAAAGACCGTCGGGACTTCGCACTCTATTTCAGCCGTTCTCCCATCCCCTATATGAGGGTTGAAACAGCCCTTCCAGTGTACGAGCACATAGGGATATACGGCTATCGCAAAGATTTTCTTATGAAATATGTGGAGCTTGAGGCTACGCCTCTTTCTACGGCGGAATCTTTAGAACAGCTCAAGATCCTTGAGCATGGCTACTCTATGAAAGTGGTGGAAACGGCTGTGACCCATCGTGGTCCCAGTGTGGATACCCCCGAAGACCTCGATGCCGTTCGCCGTATCATTGGCTGCTCAAAGGAATAGATGAAAAATATGAAGGGCGGGCCAGGGCTGGTCGTCATCTTAAGCGACGGAATACGGGGCCATCTCTTTCAGAGTAGGGGCATTGCGGGCTGGCTGGCCCAGGAAACGGGGACGATTGTAGAAGAATTAGAGGTTCCCAAAGTATCTGGATTTCGAAAACTTTGCCTTCTTAAACTCAAGGGGCGGCATCTTCCGTCCATGGACAAAAAGAGCCTTGAAGATTGGCTGGCAAAGACTGGCGCCACGCAATTGATGGAGCAGTGTCAGACTCTTTTAACTCGACATAGGGCAGAACCCCATGAAGTGCTTTTTATCTCTGCTGGAAGCGGCACGGCTGCCTTTAACCTCGCTCTTTCCTCTTATTTGGCGGCGAAGAGCTGCGCCCTCATGACGCCATCATTTATTGGCTCAAACCCCTTCGATTTTGCCATTGTGCCTTTACATGACAGGCCGAAAGACATACAAAACGTACTGCCAACCCTTGGGGCGCCGAACTCTATTTTCCCTGAAAAGCTAAAGCAGGCCGCAGAAGAGCTAGCCACGCTGTATCCACAAGAATCACAGGATCGATGGGCCCTGCTCATTGGCGGAGACGATGGGAACTATCGTATTAGCGGACGATGGGTTGAAGAAAATGTGAAACCTATTGTCAGCGCTTCAGCGGCCAAGGGGGCGGATCTGTACATAACCACTTCCCGGCGCACTGCCCAAGACGCTGAAGACGCCCTTGTTCATATGGCGGCGAACCAGCCTCACGTTAAAATGCTGCTTCTCGCGTCCCAAAACCCCCTTAACCCCGTGCCTGGGATGATGGGGTTGTGCAACAGGGTGTTTTGCACAGAGGACTCCGTTTCCATGGTATCTGAAGCTATTACGGCGGGACATCGTGTTATATTGATGGGGGTTGAGCATCGCAAGGGCATTAAGGGAATTCTTCAACAGGTGGCGAGCCCCTTTTATTTATGGGGAATTCCTCGCTTTAACACTCTTTTCGATGCCTTTAAAAAAAAGGGATGTCTTGTTGAGTATTCCCCACAGTTTCTGGAAAGCGGCGAAGGCCTTAAGGGGATTAAAGATTTTAATGAAGCCAGACGGGCGGCTTTATGGATTATAGAGAGGTGGAAAGAATGAAAATCATTCAGCTCCTTCCAGAATTTATAGAGGGGGGAGTGGAGCGCCATGTTCTTGGCCTTTCAAACGAATTGTCAAAAATGGGGCACACCGTTCTAGTTGTTTCCGGCGGTGGAAAACTTCAGGAGAAACTTGAAAATGTGGAACACTGGGCACTTCCCGTGTATCAGAAAAATCCTCTAACAGTCATATACGCAGCGATTAAAATAGCAATGCGGATCAAGAGGGAAGGCTGGGAGCTCATTCACGCCCATTCCAGAGTTCCCGCGTGGATCGCGTGGTGGGCCAGCCGCCTTTCCGGAATTCCATTCATTATTACCGCCCATTCCACTTATTCAAAAAATATGGGTATCGCCCCTTTTAAAAAAGCTTTGGGAGCTATTTCGATCAGCAACTGGGTTCAAGACTATCTGGATCATTACTTGCCTCAAAAAAGAGTCGTTATTTTTAACGGGATGCCGCCCCTTCAAAACCAATGGAAGGGGAGTCTTCAATCGACCCCGTTCTTATTTTTGTTTATCGGCCGTCTGACAAAGATAAAGGGACTTCATATAATAATGGAGGCCTTAAAAGATTGCTCATTCCACGATTGGCGCCTGAACGTCGTGGGAGACGGCCCTCAGAGAGAAGAGCTTGAGACTTTTTGTCACGAAAACCATCTTTCAGAGCGTGTGTCTTTTTATGGTTTTCAAAACAACCCGGATAAATGGATGGCGCAATGTTCGTGCCTGCTTTTTCCGTCACTGTCTGAAGGTATGGGGCTAACGTTAATGAGGGGCATTCAAATGGGAGTGCCTGTTCTTGCTTCAGACCTCCCTCCCGTGAGGGAACTATGTAAAAATCCTGAAGAGCTGATTCCCCCTGGTAAGGTGGAACTATGGAAAAACGGCCTCCTTGAGATACTTAAATCGCGAGAGACAAGGCAACATTTTTTTCAAGAAAAAATATCAGGTGAAAAAGAAATGGCTGAGCGTGTAGCAAGCTTTTATCGTAAGATTATTTTTTAAGTCTGCGCGGGAGTGATTTGTATGAGGGTATTGCACTACGTCAACGAAGGGAACTTATCGTGGGCTATCCCCTGGATTCAACTTATACTAGGCATGCAATCAAAGGGCATTGATAACGTAGTGCTTTGTCCCGGGCAGGGAACACTGTCAGCTCAGTTTCAGGAAAGAGGAATCCCCGTTTTTCCCTACAAGCCCGTTGTTTCCTGGGCTCCATGGGTGTGCCAGGGGTTTGGGCAGCTTTTGAAGCGGCTTTCTCCCGACCTTATCCATACCCGTCTTTTTTCCGCCGCTGTCATAGGCGGATATTGGGGGAAAAAACTTGGAATCCCTGTGGTGGGCACCATAGATTCAAGACCGAAAAGCAAGTATTTTCGCTTTGTAGATAGAACCATTGCTATTTCTTCTTATATCAAAGAGCAAGCCATAGAGAGCGGCATGGATTCGCAAAAGATTGATGTCATTCCTAATGCCATAGATGCTCATTATTATCACAGACCTCCTGGCTTTAACCCCCAAACAGTCAGGGGCAAGTATGCTATAGTCCCAGAAGACAAGATCATTATCGGGGCGGGGCGATTTGTTGATTGGAAGGGTTTTGATGTTCTGATCGAAGCCTTTAAAAAACTTGATCGTGAAGATACATGGTTGTTGTTGGCAGGTACTGGTGAAGAAGAAGAAAAGCTGAAGAACCTCGCTGGTTCAAATCCGCGAATAATCTTTTTGGGCTTTGTCGATGATATTCGCCCCTATTTCTGGGCCGCAGATGTATATGTGTTGCCGTCTCGTTTGCCAGAGCCCTTTGGCCTATCCCTTTTGGAAGCCATGGCATCAGGGTTGCTTTGTGTTGCCACTCATATGGGAGGTCCGCTCGACATGATAACCCACTCCGCAGAGGGCTGGCTGGTTCCGCAAGACAGCGCCGCCTCCATGAAAATCACTCTGGCTCAGGTTTTGGATGCAGATACGGCCACTAAAAACCTTATCCTCGAAAAAGCTAAACAGAAGGTTTCTTCCTTCGATGTAGAAAGAATTTCTTCCCTGTACGCCGGCTATTACAAGTTCTTAGTGAAATAGGAGAAAAATATGCGTATAGACCCTGCTCACATCTCCCGCGTGTTGGTTATAGGTCTTTCATGCATTGGAGACATGTTGCTCTCAATGCCGGGAATTAATAACCTAAAGCATTATTTGCCAAAGGCGCGTTTTACCCTTTGGGCTGGGCCTACCGTTGTCAATGTTTTCAAACATGATCCCATGTGGAGTGATCTGGTTCCCTATGACCGCTGGTCTCCAACATCTGAGTTCTACGGTTTCAAAGGGCGGCTTCGGGCACTTCGTATTATGAGAAAGGGACATTTTGACCTTGTGGTAGACCTTCGTGAAACCCTTATGCCTCTTTTTATCGGGGCCCGTTACGCTCCTCTTCTTCTCTTGAAAAGGCCCTTTTTGCCGAAAACGATTCATGAGGCGGAGCGGGTTATACAGAAGATATATGCTCTGGGAGTCCCTATCGTTTCCCGTTCAATGAGCTATTATGTTCCAGAAGAAGAACGACAGTATGCAGAAGAAACGCTCTTATCTTTTCCTCAAAAAAAGCTCGTAATTGCAAATCCTGGCGGTCGGGAACATAAGCGCTGGCCAGTTGAAAATGTTATAGAGCTTTCTCAAAGGCTTATAGAGAAGCGTCAATGCCTCATTGGAATTATGGGATATACAGAAGAGGAGCAAACCATTGCTTCTCGTATTGTCAAGTCGTTGCCGTCAGACTATACTCTTAATTTGTTTGGGCGTGTTCCCATGCCTCGAATAGCTGCTATATTGCAAAAGGCCGACCTTTTTGTAACCAATGATTCAGGCCCCCTCCACCTGGCAAGCGCTATGGGGACTCCTACTGTGGCAATATATGGGCCTTCTCTCCCCGATAGATTTGGACCATGGGGAAACCGCCATATTGTTCTTCTTCCACAGCTTCCTTGTGCGCCATGTGACGAAGGGAAAAAATGTCTTTTAGGCAATCGTCTTAAATGTCTCGGGCATATAAGTGTGGAAGATGCTTTGCAGGCATGTGACAATCTTTTAAAATAGTTTTCACAACACTTTCAAAGGAGCATTGCAATGGTTGCAGATCGCATTATTGAATTTGGCTTTTTATGGTCTCTTTTCTGGTCCCCCTGGGGGCCTGTCCCAAGATATCTGGGATGGCTTTTGGTGTTTATAGGGCTGGCGCTGAAGGCTATTAAAAGAGAATCGCTGCCGGCTGTATTTGATAGATCGGTTTCCTTTGTGTTTATAGCCCTTCTCATATGGGGAGGAGTTGTCACCTGGTTCGCAAAAAACGACTTTGCTTTATGGGGCCGCGGTTACTCGATGCTCGTGGAGTTTGTTTTTGCGTGCTGGTTGGCTGCCTACGTGTTGCGAAAAGAGAAAAATGTAAATAGATGGGTTCATGTCTGGTACATGACCGTTATTGTTACCATGGCCTTTTCCTTCTTCAAAATAGCCCAGAACCCCCTGGGTGAAGGTGTTTTTTCCAACATCAATTCCCTTGGGCTTTACGTATGCCTTATTTTCCCCTTTGCCCTCTTATATCCAGGCAGCGCCAACATGGTAGAAAAATCCCATATTAAATCCTTTGGTTATATTGCTGTAAGCATCCTGGTTTTTATAGCCCTTATAATAAGTTTTACGACAGCAGCCTGGATGGCCTGTGTCTTTAGCTTGTTTTTCCTCCTTTACTACAGTAAAAGGGTTAGAAAGATAACGGCACTTTTTATTCTTATCTTTATATGTGTCGCGTTAGTAGGGCACGTCACCGCGGACTCTACCTTTAAGAAAGTTTTTCATCGTTTCTCGAAAGAGGTTCAACAAATTACGAGTTTTCATGATATTTCACATTTAACCACAAACAGGTCTGATATATGGCAAGTTGCCTATTATATGGTGAAGGAAAAACCGATTACTGGGTGGGGATGGGGCAGATTCCGAGAAGAATTTCAAGAAGTGAAAAAACGCTACGTTCCGGAAAATCACATAAAGGAAGCCCCTGATGCACATAATATGTATTTAAACTTGTTAATTTACGGAGGGATTCCAACCCTTATAGGAATGCTCTATCTATTTGGGGTTGCTTTGAAAAAAGGGTTTCAGCGTTTTAAAACCGGCGCTGACAAGTGGCGGTGGCTTTTTCTTGTCTGTTGGGTTACAATATTGTTAATACTTTTATACAGTATTGGAGGGGATGTCTTCTCCTTCCGATATAAGGCGGCCGTGTTATTCTGGACTGTTCTCGGATTCAGTCTACAACGGGAGAACTATGGAATTGAGTCTTAGGGCCTATTCCAATCGTAGGGATTTCACGGTAGCATAGTCAGCGAAATTACTGAGTCCTTTGACAATTTGACTTGGTTCATTAGCTTCATTCATCCGTAATAATCTCTGAAGGCAAGAAAGGAGGTGCCGACAACCCCCAGCCAAAAAGAGGGAGCGGATGTTGAGGGCGGAGAAAACACAGTTCTTGAGTGAGGACACCAAAGAAGGAAACGAGGAAACTTCTCACTAGTCTTCCGATAAGAATGTGTGATCCCGCAAATATAAAGACAACCAAGGGGGTTGCACAAATATGAAAAAGATTCTTGCACTCGTAGCAGTAGTAGCATTGGTTGCTTTCGCCGCACCGGCGTTCGCTGCCAATCCTTTCATGGATGTACCTATGAACCATTGGGCCTATGACGCAGTAGGCCAGCTTGCTTCTCGCGGTGTCGTTTCCGGTTATCCCGATGGTTCCTACAAAGGAAACCAGCCCATGACCCGTTATGAAATGGCTTCTCTTGTAGCCCGCTCATTGGCCGTAGTTGACATGGAGAAGGCCAGCAAGCAGGATGTTGAGATGCTGAAGAAACTTGTTGTTGAGTTCAAAGACGAGCTTGACGCACTTGGCGTGAAGGTCGACAAACTCGACGGCAGAGTAGCCGTTCTCGAAGAGAACCTTGGCGGCTGGAAATTCTGGGGCGAATTCCGCTTCGACGCGAAGTTTGCTGATCAGGCAGACGGCCTTTACACAGGCAGCGATGTAGACTTCAACCTGAACCGTTACCGCATCTGGATGAGCAAGAAGGTTGACGATAAAGTTAAGTTCACTGCTCGTCTTGGAAACGCAGCTGGAAACGTTGCCTGGCAGCGCTACTGGATCGACGTGGCCCTTCCCTGGGACGTCAACATGATGGCGGGTAACTGGGCCTATGACTGGGAAGACGACGACGGCCTCTACGCCGATAACGATGCATGGTTCACCGACCGCGCCCTTGTTGGCTTCTATTTCAGCAAACCCTTCAGCATGGGCGAGTTTGCCATGTATGTTACTCATGACGAAAATAATCTCGCGGGAGTAGAAAATTATGAGTACGCTGCCCGTGTGAAGTTCAACTTCAACGAGAACTTCTGGCTGTCTGGGAACTACCTTATGGGCGATCTTCATGAGTTTAATGTAGATGTTTCCGTCTGGTGGGCAGCCTTTGGTTTCAACTTTAACGATGATTGGGCACTGAAGGGCGCCTATTTCAAAGAAGACCTCGATGATTTGATCGGCGAAAAACCCGCAGCATGGAAAGCCATTCTCGACGTGAAACAGGAAGCTCTTGGTTTCACGTCCCTTTGGCTCGAATATGTCGATTTCGATGAAGGATTCTTTACTCTCACATCCGGGCCATGGGATGATTATGGCGCGGCGGCATATAATGTAGCCCGTTACTTTGCTGGTGCTCCTGATCTTTATTATATGGGCGTGTGGGACAATGTACTTTTCGTCCGTTTGAACCAGAAATGGAACGACCAGTGGTCAACCTTCCAGCGCTATTTCGCTGGCGACGCCCGTTATGTTGGCAGCGAAGACACAAAGAACTGGACTATTGGTGTGAAATACTACTACACGCCGGCCCTTTCTTTCGAGCTTGCCTATGACAAGATCGAAAACAGCGGGACTGAGGCTGGCAACGACGACAACGTCATCAGACTTCGTACCCGCGTAACATTCTAATTGAACTGAAGAACGTTGCTTGTTAATCAAAAGGGTCTCCCGTACGGGAGACCCTTTTTTTATATTTTCTACTTGCAAAAAAAGTGATAATTTAGTACCTTATTAAAGTAGGGTTTTTGTTTTATTAAAGAAATTAAATAATTTAGAGTGTAATTGAGTTGAGCGTACGCGGTAAAAAAGAAGAGCCGACAGCTTTTAGCCGCAAGTATAAAGACAACCGGGGGGTGCGCAACTATGAAAAAGATTTTTGCACTCGCAGCAGTTGTCGCATTGGCCGCTTTCGTCGCACCGACGTTTGCTGCGAGTCTTTCTATAGATGTACCAATGATCCACCGGGGCTATGACTGGGAAGGTGACAATGCCCTTGGGTTCACTTTCCTTTGGCGTGAGTACGTGAATTTTGATGAGTACTTTTATGTTTTGACATCCGGGCCATGGGATGATTATGGCGCGGCGGCATATAATGCAGCCCTTTACTTTGCTGGTGCTCCTGATCTTTATTATAGGGGAGAGTGGGACAATGTATTTTCTGTCCTTTTGACCCGGAAATGGAATAATCAGTGGACGACCTTCCACCGCTATTTTGCGGGCAAAGCCCGCTATGTTGATGCAGAAAACATGAAGAACTGGACCTTTGGCGTTAAATACTACTACACGCCGGGCCTTTCTTTCGAGCTTGCCTATGACAAGATCGAAAACAGCGGGACAACGCCTGGCAAGGATGACAGGGTTATCAGACTTCGTACCGTAGTAACTTTTTAAGGGTCCTTCCGTAATGTGGGGAGGTCCTTTTTTCATGGGCTTTTCCAGTGTATAATGACATTCAGCTTGTGTAGAACCTGAGGAGGGACTTTCTGTGAAGCTAAAAAAATGCCTTGTGTGTATATGTGCTGCCGTGCTTATATTGAGTATTATGGCACCAGGCTTTGCCGATGAGAAGATATTGCGGCGATGGTCGAAGACAAACCATTATAAGGATGATATGGGAAGCGAGGTATGGATTACCGCAACCTATTATGCCGCAGAATATATAGAGGCCCTGGTGCAGAGTGAAGCTAATAAGAATCTGTGGACGTCTGATGAGGCAGAGCAGTATAAATATGAACTTCTGAAGACACTAACTTTAGAAGAGTACATTCCTATTTTTATTGAGTTTGACAATAGGGGGCCGTCCATGCACATGGCGCCTTTTGGCGACCAGCTTACGCTGTGGGTGGGCAAGAACAAACTGAAACCCGTGGACTACGATAAGCGTTTTAACTTTAAGTTGCAGGGCAAGCGTGACGGCTTTATCTATTTCCCCCGGTTTGACGAGAAGGGCAAGCCCATTCTTGAGGGGGTAAAATCCATTCGCCTCGTAGTAAACGGCGGGATTAGTTCTGTGACCATGAGCAAAACCATTGAATATATATGGGATGTGGTGGATGATAACCCCGAGAGGCTCTATGCTGGCAAGGCCGCGGCCCGCCTTGAGCTTGACCGCCTTATAAAGCGTCTTGATGTGCTCAATGGCCAGAAGAAAGACCTTGAAGGACAGCTGGCAGAAGTGGAAGAAGAGTTGCGGCAGGTACAGAAACGTGTGGAAGAGTTGCAGCATCAG
Source organism: Aminobacterium sp. EBM-42 (assembly GCF_001896635.1). Lineage (NCBI taxonomy): Bacteria > Thermotogati > Synergistota > Synergistia > Synergistales > Aminobacteriaceae > Aminobacterium > Aminobacterium sp. EBM-42. The sequence continues at coordinate 80,878 of NZ_MPPC01000025.1, read as the reverse complement.
TAATATTTTGTGACAATAGGGGACGGCATAGCCGTCCCTTTTTTATTTGTAGAGGAGGAAATGACGACGTGAAAAGGGTTGCAGTGCTCACGAGCGGAGGAGACGCCCCAGGTATGAACGCAGCTATCCGGGCAGTGGTACGAACGGCCATTTATCACCATCTCGAGGCGGTAGGCGTTATGCGGGGGTTTGAAGGGCTGATCGATGGCGATTTCGTGCCTTTGAACAGGGCTTCTGTGGGGGGAATCATCCATAGGGGCGGTACGATTCTTAAGACAGCCCGAAGCGAACGGTTTAAAACAGAGGCTGGATTGGATCGGGCCCTGTTCCAGTTAAAGAATGCGGCAATTGACGGACTTGTCATTATTGGTGGAGACGGATCGTTCAGAGGGGGGCAGAAACTTTACGAAAAAGGGGTTTCTGTCATAGGAGTGCCCGGTACCATCGATAATGACGTGGCGGGCACAGATGAGACCATAGGCTTTGATACGGCCGTTAATACAGCTCTTGAAGCCGTTAAAAAGCTTCGTGATACGGCCAGCAGCCATGATCGGCTTTTTATTGTTGAAGTAATGGGACGGGAAGCGGGCTTTATTGCCCTTGAAGTGGCTGTTGCCAGCGGAGCTGAGTATCTTGTGGTGCCCGAACTGCCTTTCAGCCTGGGGCGCCTCTGCGACAAGCTTCACGATACGAGGGCCCGGGGCAAGACCCACTCCCTTATTATAGTAGCGGAAGGGGCCATGTCTGCGGCGACCCTTCGCAGTGAGCTTAAGGATACGGCAGGATACGATGCAAGGGTTACGGTTTTGGGATATATTCAGCGAGGGGGCAGCCCAACGTCCTTTGACGCCATTCTCGCCTCTCGTATGGGAGCCTTTGCTGTTGAATCCCTTCTTGATGGCAAAAAGGGGATGATGGTGGGGACTGTTGCCCATCAGATGAGTCTCTGTTCTCTCTCCGATTCATGGCAGGTTAACAAAATATTGAGTCCCGAAAAATTGGAACTCGTTGAGAAGCTGAGCATATAAAAATGAAAAACCTCGCTGATCTTTGTTCCCTGGTGGGTGCTGACAAGGGTGGAAGGTCTGCGTCCAGATTATGTAAGCCTCTTTATCTGTCGAAAGCACTGAACCTGCTGGCGGGCTCTTCTTCTGTGGCTATTGTAACGGGGTTCTATATTCCTTCAGCCCGGGCGGCAGAAACCGATGGCCCTTCTGGCGCTGCTGTGCTGGGGCGGGCTCTTGTTTGGTCTGGCCGCTCTGCGGTGATTTTTACCGACCCCCTTTGCAGTTTGGTGGTGGAGGCGGCAAGCAAGGCCATAGATGGACCGCCGGTAGTTGCGGTTTCCACGGCCGAAGAAATAATGGAATATGCCTCTTTTGATGTCTTCATCTATATTGAGCGCCTTGGAAAAACTTCCTCTGGCGGCTATCACAATATGCGGGGAGAGGATATAACCCAATGGACAGCGCCCCTTGATGATGGGATATTTCTTGCTCAGCAGAAAGGAATTCCAGTCCTCGCCGTTGGCGATGGCGGAAATGAGGCGGGGATGGGACTTCTCTTTTCAGAGCTTGCCCGCCTTGTGCCAGAGTATGAAAGCTCTTTATCTGTAACCCAGGCAGACATAGCTTTGCCGGTGGATGTGTCAAATTGGGGAGGATATGCCTTGACAGCCCTTCTTTCTCTACGGGAGTCCCGATGGCTCGGGCAATCATTGCAAGAGGAAGAAGATCTTCTTACGGCGGTTTTTAAGGCAGGGGCTGTGGATGGCGTAACGAAAAGGAGGGAACCCTCTGTTGACGGATTCCCCCTTAATGAACATCTTCGGTTGGTAAATGCCTTACGCGACTGGTGGCAGGCTGCTATGAGTTTGAGAGAAAAGAAGGCTTCAGACGTTTCTCTATCATAGGCGACAACACCAACGCAACGATGGCGCCTATGCCTGCCTGCAGAAGATCGGTGGCCAGCTCCACTGGGGCGGCCTTTGCGCCATAGAGAATGGCGGCCATGGTGGTGTACCCTGTGATCATAACGGAGGCGCCGGCTGCGATGGCAAGAGTCTTATTCTTGTTGCGAAGCTTTCCCGCGACATAACCTTCCAGTCCCTTAATAACAAGGGTAAAGGGGGCCCACAGAGGATAGCCTAAAATGAGATCTGCAATAGAAGCGCCAAGACCCCCGCATAATGCGCCATATCGAGGGCCGAAAATGAGAGCAATAGTGTAGATCACTCCTTCTCCCATGTTAAAATAGAGCCTGAATCCTGGCATGGGAATACTTATGAGGGTTGCCACAGCTACTATGGCGGCCATTACAGCTCCAAAAGAAACTCTTGATGCCTGAGATCTTTTTTTCATAACACGATCAGCTCCGTCCTGAGGAGAATGTTTTTATATTGTATAAGTGTATTACCGCTGGTATTAGTACCAGATCAGGCATAATTAACGACATTTCTGGATCTGAATAAAATCTTTTTATATTACGAACTTGTCATATTCGAGGGGCGATGGGTATAATGTCTAGGAATGGGAGATTTTTTCTCCTTCTGGTAATGTCTTGTATTGTGCTTCTTCTCGGTTTTTCCTGTTGGGCTGTTAAACACAATCGGCGAACGGCAGATTCTTCCTTCCAACTCGAGAACATGGTGCTCTGCGACGAAGTGGACGAAAAGATGCGTCCTCTCCATACGGGAACGCAGTTTATGTCTGGAATACGTCAGCTTTGCCTGTGTTTTGACTATAGTCTTGCCAGTAAAAGAAGTGACATTCGAATAAAGTGGTATTATGGAGATCACCTTGTCTATTCAGAAGTTCTTCTGCTTTCTCCAGGAAAGGGATCAAAGGTGTTTTGCCTTTTGCGGGAAGATGGTTCGCCACTGCCCGTTGGAGCCTATGATGTGCGGGTCTGTTACGAGGGAACAGTGTATTCCAGCCTGAATTTCGAAATTTCCAGTTTGGTAAAAGTTCCATAATAAATAGAGTGAAGAGGGGATATAGGTGCAATTTTTCCTTGATACGGCTAATCTTGATGAGTTAAGACAGGCTGCTGCCTGGGGAGTTATATCAGGAGCGACAACAAACCCTTCTCTTGTAGCCAAAGAGGGGGCTGTGGATTTTCATCAGCTGATCCGGACAATTACAGGTATTGTGGAAGGTCCTGTCAGCGCGGAGGTTATAGCAACAGATACGGAAGGTATGATTCGAGAAGGGCTTCAGTTGGCTGCACTCTCGCCTCACGTTGTAGTGAAGATTCCAATGACGCCACAAGGTATGGGAGCTGCTAAGGCGCTTTCAAAAGAAAAGGTTTCTACTAACGTGACCCTGGTGTTTTCACCTCAGCAGGCCCTGCTTGCCGCCGCTGCCGGGGCAACATACGTGAGTCCCTTTGTCGGACGACTTGACGATATCGGCGAAGAGGGTTGCGGTCTTCTTCGAAATATCGCAGATGTGTTTCATATACATTCCATTGCAACAAAAATTATAGCAGCCAGCGTTCGCCATCCAGCCCATGTGCTGGAGGCCGCCCTTGCTGGCGCTCATATTGCGACGGTGCCTTTCAAAGTTATGAAGCAGATGTTCAATCATCCATTAACAGAAAAAGGCTTGCAGCAATTTATTTTAGACTGGGAGGGGTATCGGAAAAGCCATGACAGATAATCAGAATCCAGAGAATAATATTCTCGATGTTACACCTGAGGTGGAGACACCTGAGATGAACGAAACAGAAGCTGAGGCGGAGACCGAAGTGACTGAAACCAAGACAGTCCCGAGACCGAGATATAATTTTGCAAAGCTCTCTTCACAGCTCATAACTGAACTTCGTAAGATAGCAAAAGATATAGGAGTAACCGGCTTCTCTAATCTTCGCAAAGATGATCTCATCATTTCTATACTTACAACACAGGCAGAACAGCTGAATTATCGCTTTGGCGGTGGAACCCTTGAGATATTGAACGAGGGTTACGGTTTTTTGCGGCCAAAGGGATTGTTGCCCAGCGATCACGACATATATGTTTCTGCTTCCCAGATTCGGCGTTTTGGACTTCGCAACGGCGATGTCATCTGGGGAATGGTGAGGCCTCCAAAGGATCAGGAACATTATGAGGCCCTCTTACGGGTAGAAATGGTGAATTTTGCCGATCCTGAAGCCGCACGGAAGAGGCCCCATTTCGGAACCTTAACCCCCATATTCCCCGATTCCAGATTGACGCTAGAGACAGACCCTGACGAAATCTCTACTCGACTGATAGATCTTTTTGCTCCTATAGGAAAGGGGCAGCGTGCCCTTTTGGTTTCTCCCCCCAAGGCAGGGAAAACCACGGTTTTGAAAAAGATAGCTAATGCGGTGACCGTCAACCACCCCGATATCATACTCATGGTGCTGCTTATTGATGAACGCCCTGAAGAAGTTACGGATATGGCCAGATCTGTGGATGGAGAAATAATCGCATCCACCTTTGACCGTCCTGCTGAAGAGCACCTTCGCGTAGCTAATCTCGCCCTTGAAAAAGCGAAAAGGCTTGTGGAAACAGGCAAGGATGTAGTGCTCCTTTTAGACTCCATTACCCGTCTGGCAAGAGCTTCAAACCTGGTTGTTCCTCCTTCTGGGAGAACACTGTCAGGTGGTATGGATCCCGCGGCCCTCTATTTTCCCAAACGATTTTTTGGCGCGGCCAGAAATATAGAAGAGGGCGGGAGTCTCACAGTTATAGGAACAGCTCTCGTGGATACGGGAAGCAGAATGGACGATGTCATTTATGAAGAGTTTAAAGGTACAGGCAACATGGAGCTTCATCTTTCACGAAAACTTGCGGAACAGAGAATATTCCCCGCTGTTGACATTACCAAGTCTGGAACACGCCGGGAAGAGCTGCTTATGGGTGAGGAAGACCTTGGCAGAATCTGGCTTTTACGGCGCAGAATGGTGAATGTGGACGAAGCGGGAGCCTTATCCCTTATCATAGACAAACTGAAGAAATCGCCAACAAACCGAGATTTCTTGTTGACCATTAAGATGGCGTAGTATAGAGTAGTAGGAGTGTTTAAGGAGGGACAAGGATGAAGGATTCTCCAGCCAACAGCAACCACTCTAAGTCTGGCCGTATGGGCTTTATGATTGTTATGCTCCTTATGTTCAGTACGGCCATATTCATCACTGTCTGTGCCAGTAATCGTTCAGCGGGCGTGGCATGGGGAAATCTTCAGGATGACCAGGAAAACAAAGATGATAATGCGCAATTTCCGGCAGGTTTTGTTGTAATAGATATGTCTGGTGCCGTTGCCAATGATATGGATCTCACTGATGAAACCATAGGGATAGGTCCCCTTCCCGAGGAAGAAGGCCTTTCAGACTATGGTTATGGCGGTGAGGTTCTTATGGCCAGTAGTGAAAGTTCTGATTTTGCCACAGATGATGTAGATCCAGAAGTCGATGTCATTGCTCCTGAAGAGGAGAAAGAAGTTAGAGTAGAAAAAGAAAGTGCTGAAAGCGCAGATAAAGCAGAGGGCGCAGAAAAAGCAAAGGTGCCGGAAGGGACAAAAGAAGTCAGTGAGGTTGTCCTTTCTGAAGTCAAGACGAAATGGGAAGAGTATACGGTAAAAGCAGGAGAAACCCTTATAGATATCGCCTCCCGCTATAATGTTACGGTGGAGGATATCACCAAAGCAAACGAGTTGAAAAATCCCAATCGTTTGACGCTCAATCAGAAGCTTCTCATTCCTCATTCACCAGATGATGTGGAGATAGTTCTTGAAGAAGTGAGAACTCGAAAGGCCAGACTGGCAGAGAAACAGCGGAAAGTGAAACCACTGGAGGTGACCACATACACTGTGGCAAATGGGGATAGTCTCTGGTCTATTTCCAACACTTTCAGTCTGGAAATTGATACCCTTTTCGGAAGCAACGACCTAAAGGATCCCAACGTTTTAAAACCTGGAAAGCAGCTGAGGATTCCTAATCAGGATGGAATCTTCTATACTGTGAAAAAGGGAGACACCTTAGATTCCATAGTAAAGAAATTTCAGATTTCGATTGATAAGGTCAAAGAGATCAATGAATCTCGTGTGGATCTTGCGATATTGAAGATCGGTGAAGAGTTGTTTCTTCCCGAAGCCCGTCCAGAAGTTTCAGCCTTTGGTTCTTCTTCTGGCAAGGGATCCTCCTCAAAATCCGGCGCCACATATTCAAGATCTTTCAGATGGCCGGTGGTGGGGCGTATTAACAGTCCCTTCGGGTGGCGGCGTCATCCTATTACCCGCCGTAAAAGTTTTCATACGGGAATCGATATAAAAGCGTCCCGTGGATATCGCATAAGGGCAGCAAAGGATGGACAAGTCGTTTACTCCGGATGGATGGGCGGTTACGGACGTGTTGTGGTGTTAAGTCATGGCCAGGGCTATTCAACCCTTTATGCCCATTGTTCGAGTTTGAGCGTTAAAAAAGGCCAGCGGGTCAGCCAGGGACAGGTGATTGGTCTCGTGGGCACTTCGGGACGGGCTACAGGGCCCCATCTTCACTTTGAAGTGCGAAAAAATAACAGCCCGATAAATCCCTTAAAGGTGCTTCGATAGGCTGGTGGCCCCATGACAAGGGAGTGTAGATTCGATAAACTGGACCAGGGGGTTCTTGCGGCCCTGGTCCATCTTTTTTGATATTTTTATTTCCTAGGCGGAGGATTATTCCATGACAAAGTTTATTTTTGTGACAGGCGGCGTAGTTTCTTCTCTCGGAAAAGGTATTACTGCGGCGTCTTTAGGGGTGTTGTTGAAGAAGAGAGGGTTTAGAGTTTCCATTATTAAACTTGATCCCTATTTGAATGTTGACGCTGGTACAATGAATCCTTTTCAGCACGGAGAGGTTTTTGTTACTGACGATGGGGCTGAAACAGATCTGGACCTCGGCCATTATGAGCGTTTCATAGACGAGTCCCTTTCTGCCGATAACAACGTAACTACGGGAAAGATCTATTCAACAGTCATATCAAAGGAGCGCCACGGCTGTTATCTCGGAGGGACAGTGCAGGTTATTCCCCACATAACAAACGAAATTCAGGATCGAATCCTTAAAGCCGCGGATGACAACGATATAGTTATTGCCGAGATTGGGGGAACTGTGGGGGATATCGAGGGGCAGCCCTTTCTTGAGGCCATTCGCCAGATGGCGACACGTGTTGGACGACAAAATGTTCTGTATTGCCATGTGACCCTTGTTCCCTATCTTGAAGCAGCCAGGGAACTTAAGACCAAACCCACCCAGCATAGTGTGCAGGAACTGAGGCGAATCGGTATTCTTCCCGATATTATAATTTGCCGTTCACACTATCCTATATGTGACGAAATGAAAGAAAAAATCGCACTCTTCTGCAACGTTCCGAAGGAGGCAGTTATCGAAGCTCTTGATGAGCCTACAATTTACCAGGTGCCCCTGAGCCTACAGGCCCAGGAATTCGATCGCCTTGTTATGAGATTGCTCTCCTTTACCAGTACTCTTGAACCCAACCTTGACGATTGGAAGCAAGTTGTAAAAACCTTCTGTGATCCGGAAGGCGAAGTGGAAATAGCTATGGTGGGCAAGTACATTAATCATAAAGATGCCTACTTGAGCGTAGTGGAATCTCTCAACCATGCTGGCATTCAAAACAAGGTGCGGGTTCGAATTCGAGCGGTAGAGGCTGAAGAAATTGAAGAAAAAGGAGCCGAAAAAGTACTGTCAGGAGTCCATGGAGTGATTGTCCCAGGGGGCTTCGGCGCACGGGGCATAGAAGGCAAGATAGAAGCGGCACGTTACGCAAGGGAAAGGCGCATTCCCTATTTGGGGCTTTGCCTTGGCATGCAGGTAGCAGTTGTCGACTTTGCCCGGAATGTCTGCGGCATAAAAGATGCAAGCAGCGCTGAAATAGATGAGTCGGCTGAGCATCAGGTGATCCATCTTATGGAAGAACAGCGCGAGCTGGATGAGATGGGGGGAACCATGCGCCTGGGAGCCTACCCCTGTACCCTTGTTAAAAACACACGTTCTTATGAAGCCTATAATGTAGAGGTAGTAAATGAACGACATCGCCATCGCTACGAATTTAATAACGCCTACCGCCAGAAAATGGAAAAGGCAGGCCTTAAAATAGCGGGAGTATATAAAGAAAAAGATCTTGTAGAGATCGTTGAAATACAAGATCACCCATGGTTTGTGGGGGTGCAGTTTCATCCGGAGTTTCGGTCTAGACCGGTTAAACCCCATCCCCTTTTTGTTGGGTTTATTCGGGCGGCTGTGGATTTGGCGAAAGAATAATTTGATTAAAAAGGTGCGAAGGAGGGACCACAATGAAGAAAATGCTGAAGTTGTCTACGGCGGTAATGGTTCTTATAGTCCTGTTCTTAGGGGTTTCCAGTTCTGCTGTCTGGGCACAGTCCGATGATGGGACATCTACCTTTCAGACGTTGAGTCATATTGAAGATATTTTATACGGCAGAACAAAGTCAGGCGGCTTGATTGAGAGGCTTGGTAATATTGAAAAAGACCTTTTTGGCCGGGAACTGCCAGGAAGCATCGCCGAACGTCAGAGAGCAATTCTTGATTTTCTTGAAAAAGGAACCTCCGGCCAGCCTTCTATGATTTTTAAACTGGGAGTGGCCGAGTGGGCTATTAACCAGAAAGTGGATGCTTATGGTCCGGTAAATAGGCGTGTAGACTCTCTTGAGACCATCCTCGAAGGGACAGCTCATCCAGATAAGCCTGTGGCCATGAGATTGGAACGCATTTTAGGACTCATCCTTTCTGAAAATGTCACGTGGCAAGATGCAGAAATACCTCAGGGACAGGTATTGCGGGTAAAGTTTAAGGATACATTATCCCCGGCAGCTGTTAAAGCAGGTGACAATGTGCACCTGGAACTTGCGGAAGATCTTGTTTCGGGAAGCATGTTGTTGGCTCCAGCTGGCAGTCGCGCTTTAGCCCATGTAGAATCTGTAACAAAGCCTCGAAGTTTCGGACGCCCGGCGGAAATAAAGATTGGAGCGGACACCCTTCTGCCTTTAGGGCCAGAGATGATTGCCCTCACCATCGGAGAGAAGGCAGATAAGGCAACAAAAGCGGAATCTGCTCAGATTGCGGCAGCCGGCACGAGTTTCATAGGGGCCATTCTTCTTGGTCCTGTTGGCCTTGCAGGCGGAATGCTTGTTAGAGGTGATGCGAAAGAAATTGCTGCGGGCACCGAGCTTTTTGTAGAAACAGCAGAAACAGTTCGCATATCGGCCTACCCCGTTCCTGCGGGGCTGCAGGGGATGGTGCGCCCCGCGGCGGTTTCGGAAGAAGGATCATCTGATACGGTGTCGACAAACGAAACTCAGGGAGTAGCAGAGGCACCAGCGACAAATGATGACACGTTAACGCCGATCAACTAATAGTTTCTTACGAGGTGTCGTCAGCAGTGAAGGAGTTGAAGTATATGATGAAATACGGAAAGAAGAAATTGGCGGCTGTGGTTCTGGCCTTCGTTATCTCTTTGTCCGGCATGGCCTGGGCTATAGACCTGGGCGATCTCATTGGAGTAGTGGGCGGAGGGTTTATTGTTTCTCAGGTGGCGGGTCCCCTTAACGATTTCATCAACACTGTCACCTTTAATAAAGGGGCAAAGGTTGAGGGCCATACGAAGGTGGTTCCCATCGTATCTCTTGGTTCTGGAACCCGTATTGGAGCAGCTCAGGTGGCTGGCCCGCGTGGAGAAGCAATACAGAAGACGAAGGCTGTGGCTCAGCTTGAAGTAACTTTTAGAGACAGACTCAGAACGAAGATACTGATCCCTATAGATTCAGAGAACCCTGTGAAGCAATTCAAGAGGGTTCAGGGGGTAGGAGTGTCGGCTATAATTGATTTCAGACTATAATATCCTGAAGAATCGGTAAGCCCTGGGTCGATTTTACATCGGCCGGGGCTGCCATGTTCTGTAGGGGAGGAAAATGATGGCTGGCAGGTTCAGCGGTAAAAAAAAAATCTATATCTTCCTATTGGTTCTTGCTGGCCTTATGGCCTTTTATGGGTGGATAGCCTGGAGAGACCTTCACCTGGATCCTGATTCCATTAAGAAAGTGGTAAAAGAGGGACCAGCTATTGTGGTTGAAAGTCTTTCTATGGAAAAAGAAGTTTCTGGCGGCATATGGCATATCCATGCAGAGCGGACAGAGCGAAAATCCGGTCTCATTGCGGCAGAACAGATTACGGTTACGGGGAAGACCTCTGAGGGCAATCGCTGGAGAGTTATCGCTCCTTCAGGAGTTTTTGATGAGGGCTCTTCAGACGGCGTGTTATATAATCCGGAAGGTGTAACTGAGAGTGAGACCTTTACTGTGAGCTGGGAAGCACCTGAGGCTCAGTGGAACAGCGCCAAGGCAGAATGGATTTTCCCAAAAGGAATTTCGGCCGACCACACTCAGGGAACATTAAGGGGAAACTATGGGCGCGCCACAGAAGATGGTGTATTTTATGTGGAGAAGGGGGCCGCTCTGACGTGGAGAGAATAGCTCGTGGCAGTGCAGTCGGAATAGCATTCATACTGGCCCTCGCTGTTATTATGGCAAAAGGTATCTGCTGGGCTGCACAGCCTTCAGAAGTGTTTCTGGAAGCAGAAACAGTTGCCTACAATGAAAAGGGATCCCTGGCCACCGCTGAAGGGAACGCCTTGCTTCGTTATGGAGCCATTAGAATATATGCCGATTCCATAGATTTTGATATTGCGTCTCAGGAGGCACTGGCGAAAGCGTTGCCTGGCAAAAGCGTCTCTATTATTTCTGGGACACAGAAGCTGTACGGTGAAAGTCTTTTCTACCACCTTCCAACAGAAGAAGGCGTTCTGGAAGGTGCAAAAGGAGAGATGCCGGCAGGTGTGGGGCAATTGTTTGTGCGGGGGGAAAAGCTGGAGTTCGCCCCTACAGAAAAGGCTGCTGAAAAAGGTTGGATCAGCAGCAAGTCAGCCCGCCGAATAAAAGAAAAGGTCACCATTGGAAAATGGAGCGACATCGAGCTGACCACGTGCCCTGAGAAAAATCCCCACTACCGTGTTGTCACAAAAAAACTGACCATTATACCGGGTAAAAGCATTGTAGCTAAAAAACCAAAGGTTTATATAGGAAAATCATATCTTTTTACCTATCCTTTTGACTATGTGGTTAGTCTGAATAAACTTGAATCTGAACTTATGCCCTCTATAGTTTATGATTCAGATAAAGGCGTGGGGTTGGGTTATAGCGGCCCCATTGTCTGGGAAGATGGCGGCGCCCATGTGGGGGCTGTCTTCTGGACGAAAAATAATATGGAATGGACAGTTTCAGCCCATCAGAATCTTGATTTTTTAGGCTTGGATAACGCTTCCTTCTTCGGTGATCTTGAATATTCCTGGGAAGAAACTACCGATGAAGAGACATTCAGGCCTTCCTGGGGGGTAAAAGGCAGCTGGAACGGCTGGTCGGCTAAGGTCTGGTGGTCTCAGCGGGAGGCTCTTAATATAGAAAAGGGCGGCGGTGAAATCTATAAGAACCTTCTTTACCGCGAGCCGGAGATCTATATTTACAGCCCGTCATGGCCACTGATGTCGTGGGTCAACACCAAATGGCGGCTGGTTGGCACCTACGGAAGCTATGAAGAGAGGCGGGGACGTCGAACTCTTGAAGCGGATCGCAGCGGGCTGGGAATAATTGTTTCGGGAGTCGGGAATCCGGCACCAATACGCCCCTTCTGGACCTCAAGTTACTGGCATTATAGTTATGATGGCGGCGACGATGAGCAGAAGATTGCATGGTTATCTCTGGGAGCCGGATACAAACTGGGCTTTTTAGATATGAGGACGGCGTACCGCAGACGGTGGGTAGATGGTAGATCCCCGATGAGATGGGATAACTATGGCGAATTGGAAGAGCTTTATCAGCAATTTGCTTTCCCTATAGGAAGAGACCTCTCTCTTACTGTACGCGGCGCTTATAATATACGCACCGAGAAATGGTTTGAACGTGCCTACATCTTGACATATGACACGAGTGACTGCCTGAAATGGCAGCTTTTTTACCGGGACGACCTGAGTCGGACAAATGACGACTGGGTAAGTATGAAGCTGATCATTAATGCTTTTCCTGACAAGCCCATGGCACTAGGAGATAAAAATCTTTCCAATCCCTTCCCATTTTAGCGGGGGAGCTGTTTGCTGGGTCAACGAAACGAGGATGACATTGTGGATAAAAAGTTGAATGTTGCGGTATTGTATGGCGGGGATGGGCCGGAAAGGGAGGTTTCTCTCAAGAGCGGTGCAGCTGTGGTTTCTGCTTTGGAAGAAGCGGGATTTAAAGTTGTCCCCTTTGACATAACAGATTTGGGTCAACTGTCGGATTTAAGAAAAACAGGTCATATTGATAGTGTTTTTATCGCTCTCCATGGAAGCTGGGGGGAGGATGGCCGAGTGCAGTCAGCACTTGATGCGCTGAGGTTGCCCTACTCCGGGTCAGGGTCTCTTGCCTGTTGCCTCTCTATGGACAAGGCTGCTACGAAGGGGTTGTTGAATCTTTTTGGGGTTCCTACTCCAGAAGGGGTTCTTGTTCTGAAAGGGTCGTCCTTTTCTCTTGAGAAGGCGCGGCATTTTGCGGAAAGGCACCACTCAGTCGTTGTGAAGCCTTGCAATGGTGGAAGTACCCTGGGAGTAACAGTTGTTCATAACAGCCAGGGGCTTTCTGATGCTTTTAACGAGGCCTGGAAATATGATAGTCGATGCGTCATTGAAAAATATATTGATGGGGTGGATCTGGCTGTTACTGTCTGGAAACAGAAAGGGTATCTGGAAGCTTTGCCTGAAGTAATGATTTGCCCGGAAAAAGGGTTTTATGATTACGATTCAAAATACACGCCGGGAAAGACTCGCTATATAGTACCGGCGCCCTTTGATCCTTCAATACGTTCAGATATCCATCAGATGGCCTGCCGTGCCTTTGAAGCCCTTAGTTGTGAAGGATACGCACGAGTGGATTTTAGAGTTGAAGAAAAGGGCACTCCCTGGGTTCTGGAGGTTAATACTGCTCCAGGAATGACAGGAACAAGCCTGACCCCTAAAGCTGCAGCGGCGGCAGGTTATGATTTTCCAGCTTTTCTGTCTCATGTTGTTTGTCTGTCCCTTGAAAAAAAGAGCGCCTGCCGTTAAGTGCGGCAGAGATGCGCCCTCTTAATTGATTACATTACAGCGATGCTGACGATTTTCAGATTCCTTATTCCCCTAGGAACTTTGACCTGGACTTCTTCTCCTATTGTTTTCCCAAAAAGGGCTTTTCCTACGGGACTGGAAGATGAAATGTGATTCATTTTAGGGTCTGCTTCTTCTGAGCCAACGACAGTATATGTGAAAACTTTTTTGTGTGTGATATCTTCTATTGTGACGGTAGTTCCGAGGGTGACACGGCTGGTATCCACATCTGAAGTATCTATTACTTTAGCTTTGCTCAACTGAAATTCTAGCCACGAAATGCGTGATTCTAATTTGGATTGTTCGTCTTTTGCGGCGGCGTACTCTGCGTTTTCGCTTAAATCGCCAAAGGATCTTGCTTCTTCCAGTTGGCGTGATATTTCCGCCCGTCCATCGCTTCTGAGTTCAACAAGCTCGGCAGTGAGCTTTTCGTAGCCGCTTCGTGTCATTACAGGTGCACCATCAAAATCAATTCGACTCAAATTCTCCAACCTCCTTTAGAGGGACGAATCTACAGTAACTTGGAATAATACCAAAAAATGCTGATTATGGCAATAAAAATATTGGAGGTGAATGAATGCCGGATAATAAAAAAGTGCGGCGACGCCCAAGAAAGCAGAAAAAATCGGTACAGCTTAAGGTTTTTGCCCTCGGTGGACTTGGCGAAATTGGTAAAAATATGTATGTATTTCAATATGGAGACGACATTCTCGTTGTGGATGCTGGGCTCATGTTTCCCGACGAAGAGATGTTAGGCATAGATTTTGTCATACCTGATATTTCTTATCTTGAAGAGAATCGCGAAAAAATTAAGGGGATTATTATTACCCACGGCCATGAAGACCATATTGGCGCTCTTCCCTTTGTGTTGCCCCGCCTCAACGTCCCGGTCTATGGAACTCGTCTTACCCTTGGAATGGTGCGCCATAAACTACAGGAGGCAGTGCCCGACTACAATGCTAATTTTGTGGAGGTAAAGGCGGGGGAAGAGGCGGGGCTTGGCAGTTTCAATGTTCAGTTCGTTTCAGTTTGTCACTCCATACCAGATGGTGTGGGGCTAGTCATTCAGACCCCCCAGGGCTGCATTGTACATACAGGGGATTTCAAGCTTGATCCTACCCCCATTGATGGACGGCTCACCGATTACGCGGCTTTTGCCGAAGCTGGGAAAAAGGGCGTTCTTCTCATGCTTTCAGACTCTACCAATGCAGAAAAGAAAGGTTTCACATCATCAGAATTTATTATAGGCGGAACCCTCGATCGTATATTCCGCCTCCATCGGAATAAGCGTATTATTATAGCGGCTTTTGCCAGTAACCTTCACAGGGTGCAGCAGGTTGTGGATGCGGCGAGCCGGTTTAACAGAAAGGTCGCTTTTGTGGGGCGCAGCATGATTAACTACGTAGCCCTTGCGAGAGAGCTTGGCTATCTGTCAGCAGATGATAAGATGATTATCCCTGCGGCTGACGTGTATAAGTATGCGCCGAACCAGGTTGTTGTGATGACTACGGGAAGCCAGGGGGAACCTTTCTCCGGACTTGTTCTTATGAGCAAGGGAGAGCACAAACAGATAGAGCTGAGTGCGCGAGATGTGGTGGCCATTTTTGCCTCTCCCGTGCCGGGTAACGAAAAACTCGTAAGCAGCACTATTAATCGCCTGTTTGCCTGCGGCTGTGAAGTGATCTATGAGGGAGATAAGGAAATACATGTTTCCGGGCACGCCGCCCGGGACGAATTGCGTCTTATGATCAATCTCGTGAGACCCAAATACTTTGTGCCTATCCATGGCGAATACCGGCATCTGGTTCGACACACCCAGATAGCTCAGGAAATGGGAATCTCCCCCAAAAATACATTTGTATTGCAGAATGGCGATGTGCTTGCCATATCAGGCACCAGGGCCCAGGTGCGTGAGCATGTGGCGGCAGGAAGGATCATGGTCGATGGGGTGGCCATGGGAGAACTGGAAGGCAGCATTATGAAAGAACGTCATGAATTGGCAGAAGATGGTTTTATTGTTGTTTCAGCGGTGGTTGATAAATATTTGAATCTCCTTTCTATCCCTTATATAGAAAGCCGAGGATTTATCCACATAGAA
This sequence comes from Aminobacterium sp. EBM-42, assembly GCF_001896635.1. Classification (NCBI taxonomy): domain Bacteria; kingdom Thermotogati; phylum Synergistota; class Synergistia; order Synergistales; family Aminobacteriaceae; genus Aminobacterium; species Aminobacterium sp. EBM-42. The sequence goes on along the minus strand of NZ_MPPC01000025.1, from coordinate 65,570 downwards.
GACGCGTCCAGTCTTCATGAAGACCTTCTTGCCGCTATTAAAAGAGTCTTTGAACATTTTGCAAAGAGAAAAAGAGCGGTGGAGAAAGATGTTCTTGAGCTGCGAGTGAAAAGCAGAGTGCGGGATGTGGTGCGTCGGCGCTATGTACATGCAAGACCGATGATTTTACCTATCATAACCATGGTGGAGGAGCGACCTGAAAAATGAGTTTTGAATCGCTTATTCTTGGAATAGTTCAAGGCCTCACAGAGTTTCTTCCTGTAAGCAGCTCTGGCCACCTTGCCCTTCTGCAAAACTTGTGGGGTATCACTGAAAACAGCCTGACCTACGATTTGCTGCTTCACTTTAGTACGATGGTTGCCACGGCCTGCTTCTTTTGGCGAGATATTCTTTATCTCTTCCGTGAGTGGCTTGTTGGTTTTGTTTCCTCTTCTGGTCGTCAGTCAGAAGGTTGGCGCCTGGGGTGGGCCGTTATTTGCGGTACCTTTGTAACGGCATTTATCGGTTTTCCTCTCAAACCTCTTGTTGAGCGCTGGATGGTTGTTCCTTCCCTTGTGGGAGCGGCGCTTCTGGTGACGTCCCTTCTTCTCTGGTATGCTTCCACATTGCCCAGAGGACAGGGGAAAATATCTTTGCTGTCAGGTCTTTTGATCGGAGTGGCTCAGGGGCTGGCAGTTATTCCCGGAATCTCCCGGTCTGGCTCTACCATTGTTATGGGGCTGAAACGGGGTCTATCTCCAGAAGAGGCATTCCGCTTCTCTTTTCTTCTCTCTCTTCCCGCTATTTTGGGGGCAAATATACTCCAAATTATGGATATAACCAAAAATGAAAGTCTGGTAACCCAACTGCCTGATTTCTGGTATGGTGGGGTTATTATAGCTTTTATTTCGGGGTATGGAGCGCTTATCTGTTTGCGAAAGATGGTAACGTTGGGTCGCTGGCGCATATTCGCTTTTTATTGTCTTATTCCTGCCAGCGTGAGTCTTTTGTCGGTTTTATGGAGGTAGGTAGATGTGGCTATTGGAAAGTATAGTTCCAAACGATGGTGGATGCTCATCGTTTCCATAGTAATCGGAACCCTCATCGGAATTTATTTACAGGGATTTGCCTCTACAGCATCGTATTTTCGTAATATAGTATCTGTAGGCTTTAATTTTCGCGACGTGAATCTTGCCGTGATTGATTTTGGCCTGAAATTCTACTTCCACGCTAATTTGGGAACACTGATCGGAGGCATTGCGGGATTGTGGATCATACGATAAAAAAAGTGATATTAGCTTCGGGGAGTCCCCGGCGAAAAGAATTACTGGTGTCCCTGGGATGGCCTTTTGATGTCATAGTTTCAGATGTAGATGAACATTTATTGCCTAAGGAAGACCCCGTGGCTATGGCGAGGCGACTGGCAGAATCAAAAGCCCTATCGGTGTCTGTTGATTTTCCTGAAGCCTACGTAATAGGTTCGGACACTATTGTAACCATCGATGGTCAGGTATTGGGCAAACCGGCTGACAGAGAAGAATCTTTGAAAATGCTCCGTCTGCTGAATGGAAAAACGCACCGTGTCTATTCCGGGGTGGCCTTATGTTCTGGCGACAGGATGTTTTCTGATGTAGAGTGTACGGAGGTGACCTTTCGCCAGCTTGATGAAGATGCCCTGTCGGCCTATGTCGAAAGTGAAGAAGGTCTTGATAAGGCTGGTTCCTATGCCATACAGGGACAGGGCGCCCTTCTTGTACAATCTATTCATGGCTGTTATTTCAACGTGGTCGGGTTGCCTTTATATGCTTTAAGCTGTCTTTTTGAGAAGGCGGGGCTTTCTCTGGCAGATCAGTGGAGGATGAGGGAGAAATGACTTTTACGAAACGCAACTTTACGCTGCTTATTCTTGTGTTGGCCGTTATCTGTGCCGGGCTGGCCCTTACCCCCCGTTGGAAAGGGGAAAAAGAGCATAGAGATGCAGGCATTATTATCGAATATAAAGATGTGCTCTCTCTGGCTCAGAAAAATAGCCAGAGCCCTGAAATAGTCTTTGACCGTCTGAAAGAGGCCGGTGTTTCTGGTCTGATCGTATCCGAAACAGTAGGAAAAGATCTCTCTTCCGGCTCTCTTCCTCTTTATTACGGAACCGTCGCGGGTCTGCCGGACGGTTTGGGGAAAGACCTCCATGAACCCTTTGGCGCGGCCGCTTTATGGATTCCGTCAGACATTACTGCCTCCCAATGGTATGATTCCGCACTTCAGGTGAGGTTTCCGGAGAGCCGCAGATATGTCAAAGAACAAGGAGTTGTCTATGTTCTTCCCCATACTCTAGAGGAACTTTTAGAAACAGGAGTGTTGCCTGATTTTTCGGGACTCCTTTTTGCATCTTCTGCGGGAATTCCTGTCATGTACAGAGTTGCGCCGGTCGCTGTCCCCGATACTCAAAATGAAATGGCCCTTTTAGAAGGGCTTCTTGATAACTTTTCTGCTGTGATTCGAGCCGTTTCTCCTTCCGGGCTTTTTGCTGCCGGTTATCCAGATCTTCGACCACTGGCCGATGTGTTGAAAGAGGCGGGTATACCTGTGGCAATGGTTGAGTTTTCCAGACAATTCGGAGCCCACCAGCTGAATTGGCTTATGTATCCGGGATTGCTTTCCCTTCACAGTGTCACCACCGAAGAGATTATTAGCCGCAGTATTTCTCGTTATACCCTCTATGAGCGGATGATGAGAGCAGCGAAAGAGCGTGGCGTGCGCCTTCTACTCATGCGTCCGTCAGCTATTGAAGCGACTGACGACCCTCTTGCGGCTTTCGAAAAAGAAATCCAGCGTTTATCTCAGGGACTGAGGGGTCAGAAGATAGCGGTACAATGGCCAGACCCTTTCTCATCGTGGAACATGTCCCTATTCGGGGCTATTGCCTGTTCCCTTGTGTTTCTTCTCATGATAGCCCGCTTGGGCGATCGCTTTCAAATTCTTGAAATGACTACGGTCAGCTTCATTCAGACCGCCGCTTTTATTGTTATAGGACTTTTTCTCGGGGTGGGGGTCTGGAAGATCCTTTTCATTGCCAGGATCGTTGCGGCTTTCACCGCGGGGCTGCTTGCTTCTGAGGCCTCTCTTATTGCTCTTGAAGAATGGAAAAAACCTTTAAAAGGCCTTGTGGGTGGGTTTCTCGTCGCCCTTGTTGGCGGCCTTGCCATTGCAGCTCTTTTTAGTTACCCCGTTTACATGTTGAGGCTGCGGACGTTTTCTGGTGTTAAACTGACGTTGTTTTTACCCCTTCTTATCGTCCTTCTCCATGATCTGCGTCGGCGAGTCCACCCAGAATCTTTAAAAGATGTGATTTTCAGACCGCCTCTCTGGGGGGAACTTATGCTTATAGGAGGTCTTCTCGCTGCCGCTGCTATAGTCCTGCTCAGAAGTGGAAATGCCCAGTTTGTTCCTGGTTGGGAAGTGACAATGCGTGACATGCTTGAGAGATTCCTGATAGCTCGTCCAAGGAATAAGGAGCTTTTTGCGGGGTATCCGGCCCTCCTTCTTTGGTATTACTTTAGAAGGAGCCTGTTATGGGAGCGGTATCGTGAAATTTTCAGATTAGTTGCGACCCTGGCCTTTTCATCCCTGGTCAATAGTTTCTGCCATTTCCACACCCCCTTGTATTTTATTCTATGGCGAGAGTTTAATGGGTGGTGGACAGGTATTATTTTAGGAACATTAATGCTTCTTGTCTTCCACTACATCCTTTGCCCCTTTTGGAAACGATGGCGAGGAGTGATTATGGATTGAGCCGTCCCTTCGCAGCAGCTCTTGCAGGGTACTATGGTTTCAACAATTTAGGAGACGAACTTTTAGCAACGTCAGCGATTCATTACCTTGAAAAGAATGGCGTTCCAAGGGAGAGAATAGTAGTGCTCTCTGCCTCCCCTGAGGAAACAGCGTCTTCCTTTGGAACTCATGCGGTGGATCGGTGGAGTTTTCTGGAGGTGTACCGTACCCTTCGACGTTCAGAAGTTCTTCTTTTTGGAGGGGGGGGGCTTTTTCAGGATTCCACAAGTCTCCGATCATGTGTATATTACTGGGGACTCCTTCATATGGCTAGGATAGCAGGGTGTCCTTCGGCAGTTCTGGCCCAATCTATCGGCCCTTTTCGTACCGGGATGGGGGCCTGGCTGGCCCGCAATGCCCTGACCCTCTGCAAGGTCAGAACAGTTCGGGATCAGAGATCGCTTGATGTACTTCACTCCTGGGACCTTGCCGGAGAGCTTGTTCCTGATCTTGTTATGGGGCTGTCCTTTTCTAAACAAGAAAATGCACCTTTGGCATTGCTTGTGAATCTTCGTCCTTGGGAAGGGGATTTATCAGTTCTGACCGCAAAGACTGTGGCACGGTATGCCCGGCAACACGCTCTTCCTGTAATAGGAGTAGGTATGGCGCCTGAGGATGTACAGCTGTTACGATCTTTTTCCGCTTCAGGACTATTGCCCTGTAAAGATATACGCCTTGTGCGAAATTGGAGGGAGATAGAGGAAATCTGGAGTCTGGGAGGACAGGCGGTGGGAATGCGCTTGCATTTTTGCATGATTTCCCTGTTAGCCGGATGTCCAGTTGTCGCAGTTCCTTACGATCCCAAAGTCGAAGCTTTTGCTAAAAATTGGGGGATTCCTCTTCTCAGTAATAAAGACCTGCCCCTTGTTCCATGGCCCGTATCAGGCCTTGAGCGGGTCGCTTACGTCAGGCAGGAATGTGGCCGATCAATGGAAAAAACTTGGAAGGAGATGAGCTTCCATGAAAAAACTTCCTAAGGAAGAACAGGTTTTACTCGAAGAAGCCGCGGCTTTGATTCGGAAAGATGTGGTTCGGATGATCGGGGTTGCCCGTTCTGGCCACATGGCATCATCCCTTTCTATCGTGGATATAATGGCCTGGCTGTATTGGAAGGTTCTGAAAACGAATTCTGAAAATCCGAACTGGGAGGAGCGGGACAGGCTTGTTTTAAGTAAAGGCCACGGTTGCCCCGCTTTATACTCTGCTCTTGCTAACCGCGGTTTTTTTAGCAGAGATGAACTATGGAATTATAGGCGGCTCGGCGCCATGTTGCAGGGACACCCCCTGGCGAAACGAACGCCAGGGATAGATGCGTCGAGTGGCTCCCTTGGCATGGGGTTAGGTGTGGCGAATGGCATCGCTCTCGGCCTCAGGCTGAGGGGTTCTCAAAGCAGGGTCTTCTGTCTGGCAGGGGATGGGGAATTGCAGGAGGGGGCCATTTGGGAATCCGCTATGTCTGCAGCCCATTATCAGCTTGATAATCTTATTATGATCATAGATCGCAATGAAGTTCAAATGGAAGGCATAGTGGAAAAAATTTTGTCTATCGAGCCTCTTAATGCTAAATTTCAGGCTTTTGGCTGGCATGTTGTTTGTGCCGACGGTCATGATTTTTCAAGTTTGGATTATGCCCTCTCCTGTGGCGTACCAGGCAAGCCTCTGGTCATTATTGCAAAAACGGTAATAGGAAAAGGGGTCTCCTTTCTGGAGGGACAGCTTCTTGACCGGTCGGTTGTTATAACCCGGGATCTTGTAGACAAGGCTCTTGGTGAGCTGGATTCAGGGGGGATGAAGCTATGACGGAAACATTGAACAAGAGCACGCGGGATGCCTATGGGCCAGCGCTTGTGGAACTTGCCGCTCTATATGATGATCTCGTTGTTATAGATGGAGATGTTGGTGCGCCGGCATTCAAAGACGCAGCTCGCAATCTTCGCTCCAACCGTTATTTCAATATGGGTATTGCCGAGCAGAATATGATACTTACTTCCGCAGGTCTGAGCCTCGCTAATTTTCGGGTATTTGTTTCATCATTAGCGTCATTTCTTGTTGGAAGGGCCTATGATGAAATTAGAGAGACTATTGCCATTCCCGGTCTTCCAGTGAAGCTCATAGCTTCTTATGGAGGAGTCACTGTGGGGGAGGACGGCGCTACCCACCAGATGCTTGAAGACATAGCTTTAATGCGAGTTTTGCCTGGTATGGGTGTTTTGGTTCCATCAGATTACAACTCGGCTTTTGCTCTTATTAAAGGGGCGGCAGAACTTAATAGACCGGTTTACATACGTCTTGGGCGTCCCGAATTGCCCCTTTTATACGATAATGACGACGCTAATTTTTCTTTGGGAGGCGGCCGAGTCTTAAAAGAGGGGACAGAAGTGACCATTTGTGCGTGTGGTATTATGGTTCACGAGGCATTGAAGGCAGCAAAAATATTGGCACAGCAGGATCTGTGTGCGGAAGTGATAGACTGTTATAGTGTCAACCCTCTTCCAGCCCAGCAGATATTGGAATCTATCCATCGAACAGGATGCTGTGTAGTAGCGGAAGAGCATTTGCTTCATGGCGGATTGGGCGATGCCATTGCCAGTCTTGTCTGTCGAAGTTACCCTGCTCCGGTTAAATTTGTGGCAGTTGATAACAAGTTTGGGCAAAGCGGAAGAGCCGAAGAATTGCAGGAGTATTATGGCCTCACTTCCAGCCAGATAGTTAGTGCGGCTGTACAGGTATGGACGATGCGCAGGAGGTAAGAATGGATATACGTCTCGCAGGGGTCACTAAAATATTCCAACCGGACATTGTAGCTCTCGAAGATGTCTATCTTTCCATAATGCAGGGAGAATTTGTATACCTTGTGGGAACCACGGGATCTGGAAAAACGACTCTTATGAGGCTTATAACCAGAGAACTCATTCAAACTCGTGGTCAGGTGACCGTTGGTGACCAGAACTTGAGAAAGCTCAGGGCTTCACAGTTGCCCTACTATCGCCGGTATCTTGGCGTTGTCTTTCAGGATTTTAAACTTCTTCCCCATTTGACAGCCTGGGAGAATGTAGCTTTTGTTCTGGAATCCATGGGAATGCCTCGAAGAATGGTACAAAAACGCACCAACGAGGTAGTCGACCAGGTTGGATTGTGGCGACGCCGTTTTTTGTACCCCCCCCAGCTTTCGGGAGGAGAACAGCAGCGGGTGGCGATTGCCAGGGCAATGGCTAACTCTCCCGCTATTTTTATAGCGGACGAGCCTACAGGAAACCTCGACATCCATACGGCAGAGGATGTTATGAGGCTGCTTGTGGCGTTGAATGCCGCCGGAGCCACTGTCATAATGGCCACCCATGATCAATATCTTGTGGATGCCTACCGTCAGAGAGTTGTTGAACTTCAGGAAGGCCGCATTGTCCGAGATGAAGAGAAAGGGAGGTATCTTATAGATGGCGAGCTTTAGATACGCCCTTCGTGATACATTCAGGTTGGTTTTTCGACACTGGGGACTTAGCATTCTTACGCTCATTACCGCAGGGGCAGTGATTTATTTGCTAGGGATGTCCGCTCTTTTTTCTTTGAACGTCCGATCTATGGTATCCAAAGTTGAAAGTGAGCTGGTGGTTCAGGTCTATTTTAAAGAGGGCGGTCAGATTCAGAAAACGGCAGAACAAATTAAAACAATTCCCTATGTAACCTACGCCAAGGCCGTATCTCCCGAGGAAGCCCTTGAGCGTTTACGGGCCAAATTAGGCACCAAGGCCAGGGCAGTAACCCTTTTAGGAGAAAATCCATTGCCATGGAGCGTAGAAGTTAAAGTGAAACGGGCTGGGGATGTGGCTCCTCTTGTTCGAAAACTGACAGCTATGCCTGAAGTTGATGAACTTGTATATGCGGGAAAATTAGCAGAAAAGCTATCTCGCATTTCCCTCATGGTATCTAAAATATCCGTCGTTGTCTTGAGTCTTGCACTGATCATCAGCGCTCTTGTGGTTTATAACACCATCAGGATCTCTTTATATTCCCGTAAAGAAGAGATACAGGTAATGGTATTGGTGGGAGCGACTAAGACATATATTTCTCTCCCCTTTGTCTTGCAGGGCATGATCCTGGGATCTTTGGGAGCGTTACTGGCAGCTCTCGCTGTTGCTGGATCCTATTCGACTGCGAGAGAAGCCATATGGACGACTCTTCCCTTTGTCCAGCTAATTGCCCAGCCGGAATTTCTTTTAAAATTCTACCTGCTCCTTTTGGGAATAGGAACAACCCTAGGCTGGGTTTGCAGCTGGTTTGCAGTGAGTCGTTTTGTGCGTGTGGCAGAAAAACCTCTTTAATGTGAAGGAGAAAGGGGGAGTGATCCCTTGAAGTGCTTCACAAAAAAACTTTTATTCGGTATCCTTCTAGCGGCTTTTTATATTTTTTGTTGTTTAACACCACCTATTTTCGCTCTTACCACTCAGGAGCTTGAACAGCAGATAGCAGAAGAAGAGCGGCGTATGACGATTATTGAACGGAGAGCTGCTTATTACGAAGACCTCATTAAAAAAGCAGGAGAAAAGGAGAGGGGCATCCTCGGCCAGATTACCCAATACGATCAGAAAAAGCAAAAGACAGAACAGCAGATCAAGGTTTTGGAATTAAAGCAGGCCAAGGCACAGCGAAGAATAAAGGAACTGAACGAAGACATAAAAAAAACAGATGCTCGAATAGAGGAAATAAAAGGATATTTGAGAGAGCGTTTTGTTGCCATCTACAAATACGGAGGAATGGCAGAAATAGATCTTCTTTTAACAGCATCAACGGCTCATGAAGCTATGTCTACTTCTATACTTCTTGGTAAAATAGCCAGAGAAGATGAAAAAATGATCGATGACCTGGCCCTTAGCCGGGAGAAAATAGAGGCATCTAAAAAGGAACTTGAGGAACAGAAGGCCCTTTTTGAGTCTCAGGAGAAAAAACTGCAGGGCGAACGGAAGCGTTATAAGGCAGAGATAGAGAAAAGAAATGCCCTTTTGGGAAAGTTAAGGAAGGAAAAAGCTCTTCATGAGCAGGCGGCCCGGGAACTTCAGCAGGCCCAGCAGGAAGTAGGAAATACGATTCGCCGTCTTATGCGTCAGAAACAGGAGCTTATTGCCAAAGAACGCGAACGTAATGAGAAGCCTACAAGAGTTATTGCCTATGTCCCTGTCGGGGGACGGCTGGATTGGCCTCTTCGAGGAGAAGTCTCAGAAACCTTTGGCAAGAGGGTTCATCCTGTTTTTAAAACAACGACTATGCATACGGGGATCGATATCAGGGCACCAAGAGGAACAGCGGTAAGAGCAGCAGGTCCCGGAGAAGTTCTCTATGTTGGGTGGCTTCGAGGCTACGGACAGATCATTATTATAGATCATGGCAGGGATTTGAGCACTGTATATGCCCACCTATCCAGCACAGGTGTAGATGAAGGACAGGGAGTGTCAAAGGGGCAAGTGATCGGCCATGTTGGAAGTACCGGGGTGAGTACGGGGCCCCACCTCCATTTCGAAGTGCGTGTTAATGGCGACGCGCGGGATCCGATGAAATATTTGCAATAACCATCTCAGTAACGAGAAAAGGAGCAAAGACATAGCATGTTCAAACGATTAAGAGGCGTTGCCTTCGGACTGATTTTAGGGGTAGTTCTTACAGGAGTTCTTTTGGGAGCCCATGCTTCAGACTTGGAGGATCTGGCCCGTTTCGTGCCTTTCAAACTTGAAAGCCTCTGGCTTATAAAGCAGGCCCGGGCTATTATAGAAACTTACCAGATAGATAGCGAAGAAAAGAAAAAAGAAGAAAGGGACCTTGTCTACGGTGCAATGAAAGGCCTTGTTCAGGCCTACGGCGACCCTTATACCCGATTCGTAAGCCCCGAAGAACTGAAGGAAGAAGAGATTGAAATGGAGGGTGAATACGGGGGACTCGGCATTTATCTTGGTCATAGGGATGGAAAGACCTTGGTCATTAGCCCCATAGAAGATACGCCTGCTGACAGGGCCGGATTGAAGCCGGGAGACGAAATAGTCAAGATAGGCGAAGATGTTATTATTGGCTGGGAATCCCAGCAAGTGGTAAAACGTCTTCGTGGCGCGGCAGGTACCTCTGTGATTATCTGGGTGCGCCGCGAGGGCGAAGAAAAATTGCTTCGTTTTGATTTGATGAGAGAAAACATTAAGCTTGTTTCCGTCCGTTCGGAAATGTTTGAAAAAGACACAGGATATATAAGACTTTCACAGTTTAAGCAGAAAACAGGGGATGAAGTGCGATCCGCCATTGTTGAGCTTGAGGGAAAGGGCGCTAAGGGGCTGATCCTTGACCTTCGCAACAATGGTGGCGGCCTTCTAAGCGCTGCAGTGGATGTAAGCGATCTTTTCCTCGATGGGAGCCTGGTGGTGGGAATGGAAGGCCGTGTAGAACGGGCGAACGATAAGCTGTATGCCCGGCCGGGGGTATTGACAGAGCTCCCTCTGGTTGTGTTGATCAACGAAGGCAGTGCGAGCGCATCCGAAATAGTGGCAGGAGCCCTTATGGACCATGAGAGAGCAGTGGTCGTTGGAAAGAAGAGCTTTGGGAAAGGGTCTGTACAAACCCTCTTCAACCTGTCAGACGGTTCGGGGCTTTATGTTACCATAGCTCGATATCACACTCCTTCAAATAAGGTGATAGACAACATCGGCTTGACCCCTCAGATTGCTGTGGAGGGGGAATACAATCCGGATCGCAAAAAGGACGTGCAGTTGAAACGTGCTATAGAAGAGCTCGTGAAGCTTGAAAAAGGAACGTCTCCTTTTTTGAAGAAGTAATCAGAGGAAAAATTTATGGTGAAAAAAAGATGGAAAAAAAGGGGGAGGTCCATTGACCTCCTCTTTATCCTGTCTAGCGTTTTTGTTTTATTTTTAGCTCTTTTTCTTTTAACATCGACTAAACAAGAGAAAAAGCATGATGTGCGGCAAGTGCCGATCCCTATATCATCAGAAAAGAAGACTGAGCCTCTGTCTGCTGATCTATGGAAAGACAAGAAGAGCGTGATGGAATCACAATCTGAGCCTGCATTTGGTTCTGCCTCTAGTGGTGATATTGTTACACACTCTAACTTTGACCGCGAAAAAGAGATTAATACAGAAATCAAGGCAGAGGCAGAAGGTGAGAATAGAGATGAGGGGGAGCCGCTTCCTGTAATTGCTATCGTAATTGATGACTTTGGTTTTTCCTATTCGCTGGCAGAAAAAATTGCGGCTATAGATCTCCCTGTTACGTGGGCCATTATTCCCTATCAACGATTCACTCATGAAACAGCCCGGCTTGCCGCGTCAAAAAATATTCCTTATTTAGTGCACATGCCTATGGAAGCATTGGCAGACAAGTCCCAGGGAGCCTCACTTATAGGAGTTGGTATGTCGGCTCCGGCGCTCTCTAAAGTGGTGCGGGACGTTTTTGCCCTTTTGCCAGGTGCAGTGGGGATGAACAATCACAGAGGCTCGAAAGCCACAAGTGATAAGAAAACAATGGAAGCCTTGATGGAAACCCTTAGGCCATTAGAAAAGGTTTTTGTTGACAGTCGCACCTCTTCGTGTTCTGTTGCCTATGATATGGCCCTTTGTTATGGGATTCCAGCAGTGTATAATTCAGTGTTTCTTGACCATGAAAAAGATATTGAATTTATGAGAAAACAATTTCAGAGGGCGATTACTATCGCGAAGAGAAGAGGATGGGTTTTGGCAATATGCCATAACAGACCTGATACAATCCCTTTTTTACAGGAACTTTGCGATTCTAATATAAACGTCGTAAAATTTGTAACGGTGCCTGAACTTCTCGAAGAAGAAAAGGGCACGATGAGGAGGCCTTGAAAGTGAAAGGACGAGTAGAGATTATTATAGGAGCCCAGTGGGGTGATGAGGGTAAAGGGCGTGTAGTTGACGCTCTGGGGAATCGGGTGGAGGTTTTCGCCCGTTACCAGGGAGGGGCCAACGCCGGGCACACGGTGATTGTCGAAGATGAAAAATACGTATTCCACCTTTTGCCGTCAGGGATGCTTTATCCTTGTAAATTATGTGTAGTGGGAAATGGAGTCGTGGTGGATCCGGAACAGCTCCTTAAGGAGCTCCACACCCTTCAGGAACAGGGAAAAGATAGGGCTCGTCTGATGATAAGCGGGTCGGCTCATGTAGTAATGCCTTACCACAAAATACTTGATAAAGCTGACGAGCAGTTCAGGAGCAAGGATAAAAAGATAGGGACAACGGGACGGGGCATTGGACCCTGTTATGTTGATAAATTCAATCGTTGCGGAATTCGCATTGAAGATCTTTTTGATCCCGATATATTGCGGGAAAAACTTTCCTTTAACCTTGAGCTGAAAAATCTTTTGCTGACGAAAGTCTATAATGCGGAGCCAGTAGCCTTTGATGACATATATGCCCAGGCCCGAGCCTGGGGCAAAGCCCTGGAACCCTATGTTGCCGATGTATCCTTGGCATTGAGGGAAGCGATGCTTGAAGGTAAAGGGATTTTATTCGAAGGAGCCCAGGGAACCCTCCTTGACGTTGATCACGGAACATATCCCTTCGTAACAAGTTCTTCCCCCATTGCTGCTGGAGGCTGTGTAGGATTAGGAGTAGGTCCGTCAGATGTTGACAGGGTTATCGGTGTCGTTAAGGCCTATTGTACAAGGGTGGGGGAAGGCCCCTTCCCTACAGAGGACCTTGGGGACCATGGCCAGACTTTACGGGATAGGGGCGGAGAATATGGTGCGACCACAGGTCGACCACGCCGTTGCGGATGGCTTGATATGGTAGCTCTTAAATACGCAGTGCGTGTAAATGGCATGAGTTCCATAGCTCTCACGAAACTTGATGTTTTGACAGGTTTTGAAAAAATCAAGATATGTACTCATTATGAGGTGAATGGGGAGAAGCATGAAAACTATCTGACGAATACTTCCCTGCTAGCAAAAGCTTCGCCAGTTTACACCACTTTGGACGGCTGGAAAGAGGATATCTCTGGATGCAGAGACTTCGAAAAGCTGCCCGAAGCGGCTCGACGATATGTAGAGTATATAGAAAAAGAAACAGGGGTTCCGGTACAGCTCATAGGCGTTGGGCCAGGGCGAAGCCAAACTATACTCAGAGGTCTTTAATAAAAAGGCTGGATAAAATGCGGACTCCCATATCATATGGGTGTCCGCATTTTATATGTGCGCTATTTTTATAAAAAACTAAAAAAGATAAATATTTCTATCGAAATGGAGTTATAATAAATTAGTACATTTAAAAAAGAAATGGTGGGCGACACAGGGTTCGAACCTGTGACCTCTTCCGTGTGAAGGAAGCGCTCTTCCACTGAGCTAGTCACCCACGACAGAGCGTATTATAGCTGTCTTGCTTCATTATTTCAACCCACAGCGAAAAAAATTATTTGTATGTTGTATAATATTCGCACAGGGGTGATCGTAGATGGTTGACATGTCTTTTTTAGATAAAAGCATGGATTTATGGACCTATTGGGGATTCGAACCCTGGTCTTATAAGCAGATGAAGGGTGTATCTCGAAAGATAACCTTCGTAAAAGATTCCTTTTTAGGAGAAGTCGGCCGATACTACGCATACGACTATGTAGTCTGGGCCCATCAGGGAGTACGTGATGCAGCAGATATCTTTTCTACGTGGAAGCCCTTGCCTGATGTAATGACCCAAAGATTTCTTTTCATCGAACAGATCCCGACCTTTAAAAAGAAAGTCAAAACATTTTTTTGGGGTTTCAGAGGTTTTCTTGAAGTGTATTCTTATGTGCCCGGTGCAGTCTGGGATCCCAAAATTAAAGACCTTGCTCCTTTAGTCAATAAGGCGAAGGACATGGTTAATTCTCAAACTTGGGGGTGATGGCGCCCACAGAATCAGGGATTTGTGCGGATAGTTTTTTATTTCCAAATCTTTTGGGAGGTGAAGAAAAATGTTAGCGATGCTATTTATTTTTTCATTAGTGTTTTTTGCAGTCGTATATCGTATTCATGGACGGTATATGGCTCGAATTTATGACCTTAATGACGATAATCCTACCCCAGCTGAAACTATGTATGATGGCATCGACTACTGTCCTGCCCATCCGGCAGTATTGCTGGGACACCACTTTGCATCCATAGCGGGGGCGGGACCGATTGTTGGCCCCATAACTGCAGCCAGTATGTTTGGGTGGCTCCCGGCGTATTTGTGGTGCCTTCTTGGCTCTGCTTTTCTCGGTGGTCCACATGACATGGGGGCTCTTGTTTCTTCTATGCGCCATAACGGCAAGTCAGTAGGTGAGGTTGTTGACCATTGGGTGGGCAAGCGCGGAAAGTTCTTCTTCCTTGTTTTTACTATTTTAACTCTTATTCTCGTTGTCGCGGTCTTTTTGCAGCTCTCTGCCAATACCTTTGCCGCTGACACTGCTGTTGCCTTTTCGAGTGTTCTTTACATCTTTATGGCTGTTATCTTTGGTGTTCTTGTCTATAAATACAACACTCCCCTCTGGCTTATGACGCTGGTCATGGTACCTGTTGTCATTGGAGCCTGCTGGTACGGAAACTATGCCACCTGGGTTGCGGGGGTTTTCACATACTCTATGCCCACATGGCGATGGATATTGGCTGTTTATATTCTTCTCGCATCTGTATTGCCTGTATGGCTTCTGTTGCAGCCACGGGACTATCTTGCATCATTCTTCCTTTATTTCGCAGTTATTGTTGGGGCTATCGGAATGGTTTTCGGCGGAAAATTCGAAGTTCAGCTCCCCGCTTTCAAAGGATTTGTCGCGGGCGATCAATATATGTGGCCCATGCTTTTTGTCATAGTGGCCTGTGGTGCCATTTCCGGATTTCACTCTCTTGTAGGAAGCGGTACGACTTCAAAACAGCTTCGGCGTGAAACAGACAGCACCCTGGTCGGGTTCGGATCGATGCTTCTTGAGGGGGTTGTGGCTGTCATCGCTATCGGGACAATTATGATTAGCGGGAAAATATTAGAAGGAGGACCCGTTGTTACCTACGCTAACGGCTTTGGCCAATTTGCGGGGCTTCTTGGCATTGATCCAAAAATAGGAGCATCTCTTGGAGGATTGGCCATTAACTCTTTCTTGCTGACATCTCTTGACACGGCAACCCGTCTGACTCGGTATCAGATACAAGAGCTTACGAATATGAAAGTCGATAAATATACGTCAACCATTGTAGCCATAGCTGCCGCCATGGCTTTGCTGCTGGTGAAAACCGTTGGTCCGGATGGAAAAGCAATTCCGGCCTGGGCTGCTATTTGGCCTATGTTTGGAGCGGCGAACCAGCTAGTTGCTGCCCTGGCTCTTTTGGCAGTGGGGGTCTGGGTGGTTAAGGGATTGAAGAAGGATAACTCTTTCCTTATGATTCCCATGTGGTTTATGTTGGCGACTACAGTTGCCGCCTTGCTCTTCATGATCAAAGAAAAACTGACTGGAGTTCCGAACTATCTACTGGTATCCATTTCTATTATCCTTCTAGTCTTGGCTATCCTTATGGTTCGAGAATCCTTCCGCGCTTTAAAAGTAAAAGATGAATCAAAAGCGTAAATAGAGAGGGGTCGGAACTTTCTCTAAAGTTCCGACCCCTCTCATATGTCAATTGTTAGGGCCGCCAACGCTGAATGATTTACTGTTCCAGGATTTGCCTCGTTTTAAAGGCTCTCCTTCTAGTTTCGAAAGATAACGACTTCCGCAATAGACACATTTCATAACGACTTCTGTCGTTTCCAATTCGAATTCTTTTTTGCATTCAAGGCACTTAAACTTGGCCACACACAAACACCTCCGTTTAGATATTCTATGATGGCTTCTCTATTATAGTAGATTTTCTTTTTTCATAAAGTGCTTTAGCCTGAATAGTGTAAACTTGTACTATAACAATATGCCACAAAAGAGAGAGGAGGCGTCACATGAGCAGAATCCCTTTGCGCAAAGCTGCAAAAGATATTTCCATCGTACTGTGCGGAGCTGCTGGACAAGGTGTTCAGACAGTGGAGGAGTTGTTGATAGGAGCTTTTCGGCAAGCGGGGTATAGTGTCTTTGCCAGCAGGGAATATATGTCTCGAGTCAGGGGGGGAAACAATTCTACAGAAATCAGAATATCTTCGTGGCCAATACGGGCCTTTGTTGACCGTATCGACATTCTAATGCCCTTAAGCCCTGGTATTCGCGATAACATTCTGCGACGCATCTCAGAAGAGACGGTGATTATATGCGACAGTAAAGAAATGGGCGGGGAAGGAGAGAGCCTGGGAGGTTCTTTGGTCGATGTAGACATTGTCCAGATTGCCAAGGACATTGGAGGTAGGATTTTTGCAAACTTTGTTGCTGCCGGGGTGATTATAGGCCTTATAGAGGGAGGCCTGGAATGGGCAAAAGGTTTTTGCGACGAGAGATTTGCCGGAAAAAAAGAAGATATCGCGGAAAAGAACAAAATTGCTCTAGAGAGAGGATATGAAGTGGGGCGTGCCCTTGTAAAAGGAGATTCCATACTCCTTCCACCAGAAGCAGTTATGCGTTCAGCTCATAGAGTGGTGATGAATGGCACCGATGCCATTTCTCTGGGGGCTCTTGCCGGAGGATGTTCTTTTATAACAGCCTATCCCATGTCCCCAGCCACGGGAGTTTTAACCTACATGGCACAAAAGGCAGAGGAAATGGGGATTGTTGTAGAACAGGCTGAGGACGAATTAGCAGCGATCAACATGGCTTTAGGGGCTTCCTATGCAGGAGCGAGGGCAATGGTTTCCACTTCAGGAGGCGGTTTTGACCTCATGTGTGAAGGAATTAGCCTGGCGGGAGTGATGGAGTCACCTGTGGTTATACATCTTGCGCAACGTCCTGGCCCGGCTACTGGGATGGCTACTCGAACGGAACAGGGAGATCTGGATGTGGCATTATGCGGGGGCCATGGAGAGTTTCCAAGGGCTGTACTGGCACCAGCCACTCTGGAAGAAGCTTTCAGGTTGGGAGCAAAAGCTTTTTATCTGGCTGAAACATATCAAATTCCTGTGATACTTATGACAGATCAATATTTTCTCAATTCTTATTACGATATCCCCATTCCTGATGTGAAAGCTGCCGTAATCCCCTCTGCGATTATTGAAACGGAAGAAGATTATCGGCGTTATGAAATTACAAGTAACGGCATTTCTCCAAGAGGCATTCCTGGCTATGGCAAAGGCATTGTAGGTGCAGATAGTCACGAACATGATGAGGTCGGACATGTGTATGAAGACTTTGATCTTCGTGAACGTATGGTGCGAAAGCGTTTCAGAAAACTGGAAAAGATGAAGGTTGAAGCGGAAGAGCCATTATTTGTGGGCCCATCGGACTATAGAACTCTTATTATAGGGTGGGGTTCAACTTTTCATATTCTTGAAGAGGCTCTTGATTATATTGGGCGTTCGGATGTGGCTCTCATGCATTTTCAGCAACTTTACCCCCTTCCGGAAAATCTAGGAGAGAGACTTGAACAAGCTCAAAGGATCGTTGTTGTAGAGGGAAATAATAGAGGGCAATTTGCCCGCCTTTTAAAGAGTGAAATTGGCAGGGAGCCAGACTATGTGCTTGGATATTACTCTGGTTTGCAATTTTCAGTAGAACAGATAGCGAGAGATCTGGACTCATGTTTTATAGGGGAGGTGTTGTCGTGAACTCGACAATCTTTGATCTTCCGTCTGCTGATATGTCATGGTGTCCCGGATGTGGAGATTTCCTCATACTTGATGCCTTAAAGATAGCTTTTACAAGGTTGGGATGGAAACCTGCGGATGTGGTTATCGTTACTGGAATTGGACAAGCGGCAAAGACTCCTCATTTTATGAAATGTCATTTTTTCAATGGACTTCACGGCAGGGCACTCTCAAACGCTACAGGAATTAAAGCGGCAAACCCTTTATTGAATGTAGTCGCTATTGGCGGTGATGGCGATATGTATGGAGAAGGAGGAAATCACTTTATCCATACTATTCGAAGAAACCCTGACATTACAAACATTGTTTATGACAACATGGTTTATGGCTTGACAAAAGGTCAGGCGTCCCCAACAAGTTTTCTCGGTTTTAAAACGCCTGTTCAGGTACATGGTGTAACGTCTGTGCCCTTTAATCCCTTAGCTGTGGCCATTGTTCTTGGTGCCACCTTTGTGGCCCGGGCCTTTGCCGGTGATGTAGAAGAAACGGCGTTTCTTATAGAACAGGCTGTTCAACATAAAGGATATGCTTTGCTTGATATTTTTCAACCATGCGTATCCTTTAACAAGGTGAATACGTATAAGTGGTTTAAAGAGAATACCTATTATATTGGCGACAGCCATAATTCTGCCGATCAGAAAGCAGCCCTGGCTCTGGCCCTTAAAAGTGATAGCTTTCCCCTTGGGGTTCTATATCGCCAGGAAGGCAGAGCTGCCTTTGAAGAGAATATGGACGCTTATAAAGGGGATAAAGCTCCTTTGTTTAAGAGAATGGCAAAAATTAAGACTATTGAAGGTTGTATTACATCTATGGCATAATAGGTGTACTTTTTAAAGGGGGGGAAGTCCATATGCTAGATCTGATCCAGATGGGGTATGAAGGTCCCGATTTTTGTCTGAAAGATCAATTTGGAACATATGTAACCCTTTCTTCGCTAAAAGGAAGAAATATACTGCTTTCATTTCATCCTTTAGCCTGGACAGAGGTCTGTCAAGCCCAGGTTAACTCTATAGATGCTCATATAAAGCTCTTTGAAAGGCTTAACACCCTGCCCTTTGCCCTGAGTGTAGATTCCTTTGCGGCGAAAAAAGCCTGGAGTGATGCCCTTGGCATAAAAAAACTTCAATTTCTTTCTGATTTCTGGCCCCATGGAGATGTTGCCAGGCAATATGGGGTGTTTGTAGAGAAAGAGGGGTTTTCAGCGAGGGCAAATATCATTCTTAATGAGAAGCACGAAGTGATCTTTGCCAAGGGCTACGAATTAGGGGAAGTTCCTAATCTCCGGGAAATAATTTTTCTGCTTAAAGACTATACCCAGACTGAGATCCCTAACCTTGATATGGAGATACAGAGATGTCTGAAAGACGCTATGGGGAGAACAGTCTGTATGAAGGACAGCCGGTCAAAAGGGATTGACGCCACAAATTAGCGTTACTTAAATACGTATAAGTGCAGTGAATCCCCCGGCGCAGCCGGGGGTCAGTTTTGCCAATTTATGCTGAGGACCTTTTTCCAATTAAAATTAATGATCGCTTCTCTGGAAGGTGATTGCCCCTTCCCCATTTTCTCAAAATCATCATAAAGCCTGTCATAGCCTGATCGAATGGTGCTATTTATTTCAGCTTTGCGAACGAGATCAGCAATGGGCAGAAGCTGGCGATAAACTTCTGGGACGAGGACAAAATTAGGCCCGTCTAGTGTGAGTCCAACAGTGTATACAAAAGTCAGAAGGGGTAATTTGTTTTGTTCCAGGTCTCCCAGTTCAGCATAGGCAGGAAGAGTAGGAGACATGTAAAGAAAGACATCGTCTGGTATGGTTAAATGAAGAGGCAATGAGTCCCAGCGAGACCGTCCTGCCGGCGTGACGGCAAGCCATGCCCTTGGAGTTTCCGTAAGGGCAGTGATCCAGAGGAAATAACTTTTTGTCGTATCAGGATCTGTAAAAGAAAGTTTCCAGATGAGATCTGCGCATAAGTCATTGTCCGCTATAGGTAAACACCAGGTGCTGTCTGTGATTCGCTTGCCCTGAAGGATCTTGAGGGGATGGAGGCCCGCAGGAGATCTAAGCCAGGCCTCTTCTATGATCCCTTTTCTATTCTGAACTGTCAGCGCAAGGGGATGTCCTGGCACTGAGTATACCTGGAGCGGATTTGCCGCTGCCAGGGCAGAGAGAGAAAGAAGAAGGCTAGCTGCCGCTACTATGATGGCAATTCTACAAATCTTCTTACATTGCATAAACGCCAAACACCTCCTGCTACAGACTGGATATTTTTAGCAATGTTTCATCTTGCGAGTGAATATCTTCTGCCAGTTTTTTTACAGAAACCTTCAACAGGGGATGTATCCAATCCGGAGCTATTTGCGCAAGGGGCATAAGAACAAAAGCTCTTTTATGCATTTCCGGGTGGGGAACCTTGAGCGTTGAGCTATCCAGCACTTCACCGTTTTCCAGAAGTAAAAGATCGATATCTATTTCCCGGGGTCCCCATCGCAATCTGTGGACACGTCCCATTTCCTGTTCTATAGACTTTACAACGGAGAGTAACTCTTCAAGATCAAATTTTGTATCAACAACGATACAGGCGTTTAAAAAACGGGGTTGATCTGTCACTCCCATAGGCGCCGTTTCAAAAATGTCACTTTTAGCAATGATGACAACGCCCTTTTCCTTGAGAAGCTGTACTGCTTTCCTCAAGTTATTCATTCGGTCGCCGACGTTGCTTCCAATACCTAGCGCTAGGCGCATCACAATTCTGCCTCCCTTATGGCATCGATCACTTCTAAAACGTCATGGCTTGCCTCTACGTCATGAACCCGCACAAGTTCAACCTTTTCTCCAGCACAATAGGCAGAAACGGCCATGGTCCCATAAAGGCGTGACTCAGGGTTTTCTTTATTAAGGATGTTCTTGATAAATCCTTTCCTTGAATGACCTATAAGAAGTGGGCGCCCAAGACTTCGAAAGGATTGGATAGACTTAAGGATACGGAGATTGTCCTGTAAACGTTTCCCAAATCCGATCCCAGGGTCAATTATAACGCGATCTGCCGAAACCCCCACATTTTCCAGTTCTTGGAGTTTCTTTTCAAAATAATCAATGGATTCTTCAACGACATTGTTGTAAAAAGGATTTGACTGCATGGTTTGGGGTGTGCCTTGGATATGGGACAACACATAGGGAAGCCCTGTTTCGGCAACTGCCTGAAGCATGTCGCTGTCGAGGGTAAACCCTGATATATCATTAATGATATCTGCTCCATTCTCTGCTGCGACCCTTGCGATATTCCCTTTATACGTGTCTACAGAGATAACCTGTTCAGGAAATTTTTTTCTAAGAGCTCGAAGTACTGGGAGCAGACGGCCTTTTTCTTCTGTTTCTGAAATTGGTTCGGATCCGGGTCGGGTAGACTCTGCCCCTATGTCGAGGATATGGGCGCCCGCGTCGATCATTTTTTGAGCCCTTATAAGAATCTCTTCTATGTCGGCAGTGAAAAGCCGGCTGTCTGAGTAAAAGGAATCCGGAGTTATGTTAAGGATGCCCATGATCTTCGTTTTCCCTTTGCCGAGACCAAGGGTGCGGCCGCCTGGCAGGGTAATGTCCCACGCGGCAATATGGCTTTTCCGAAAGGCGGCATAAAGGGCTTTGCGCAGTGTATCAAGTCCCCAGCATGACATGGCTTCCAGCTTGGGGAAGATAGCCTTGTACTGGCCTTCTGTTCCAATTAACAGAACGTCGCTTCTCTTCGTTCTTCCATCAATAACGTTGCGGTGCACTATAGCATCGCCCCCTCGGGCGAGCATTTCCTGCTTTAAATAGGCGGCTGCGCGAAAATCGACCTGGGGGATCCAAAAGGAAAGAACTTCCCTTTTGGGCAAAAAGTACGCCGCGGATCGGGGGTCAGCTCCGATCTTTGCTATTAATGATAAAAGATCGTCGCTATTAAGTATCTTTAATTCGTATGTAGCCAATGCACAGATCCCTTTCTCAGAATATTTTTAAAGAAGGTGAAGCACAAAGATAATAAGTCCTCTTGATGAGGAGGTCAAGAAAAAGGTTAAATCCACTCGGTGACAACCTTCTTTAGATGGGATGTCTGATTTAAACAGAAAAGGCCGTATCCTCGTTTAGGGTCATAGATAAGGACGCTGTATGAAGCGGTGTCCATATGTATTTTCCAGAAATAGGGTACAGGTATTCCCAGACAAGCGGCGATAAGGGGTTTAAGAACAGTGCGGTGGGAAACGAGGACAAAGGTTGTTCCTTCATGTTTTACCACAAGTTCCTTTAGAGCAGCAAAAGATCGCTGCTGTATCTCAATGAGTGTTTCGGCCCCAGGCAGGGCAAGCCTTTCAGGGCTGGTCAACCATATATTCCATTCATGGGAGTATTCAAAAGCAATCTCTGATTTGAGACGTCCTTCCCAGCTGCTAAAATATATATTGTTGAGCCCTTCATGAATCATAACTTCATTCTTGCTGCAGGCGTCAGCTATTTCAGAGGCTGTCTGCCGTGCCCTCAATAGCGGACTCGAATATATAGCCGAAGGGGAGAAGGGGATGATGGCTTTCCCAAGATCTCTTGCCTGTTCCAGCCCCCGTTCATTCAGTGGGTAGTCGATCCGACCCCTGAATCGTTCCTCTCTGTTCCCTTGGCATTCTCCGTGCCGGGCTAAAAGAATTGTCGTATGTTTATATTGGGTAGCCATCATAAAGCCTCCTTATTGTTATCTATGTCAACCTTTATAACAGAAAATTGAAGGAAGAACAAAAAGGTTGACCAGTCTTGACAATACTTCTAAGGGTTGATAATCTACCTTTTGTAAATAGTGAGGCTAGCACTCATTGACACAGAGTGCTAATACACCCTCAAAAGGAGGGGAGATTCATGCTTACCGAGCGGCAACTCGAGATTGTTCTAGCCGTTGTATATGAGTATATCCAGACTGGAGAGCCTGCTGGTTCCAGAACTATTGCCCGTAAATATCTGAGAGGGTGCAGTGCCGCTACTGTTCGTAATGAAATGTACGATCTTGAGCAGATGGGGTACTTCTATCAGCCTCATACTTCTGCAGGGCGTCTTCCTACATCCAGGGCCTATCGCCTTTACGTTGATTCCATATTACATAGAAGAAGGGTTCCCCCAATAGGATTTGAACACTGGCGGAATGGCATAAGCGATCAGAAGCAGGGGATAGAATCCCTTCTTTCATATGCCTCTCAACTTCTCGGTCGTGTTACAAATTATGTGGGAGTGGCTGCTATTTCTTCCCTTCACGAAGTGGAGATACAGAGGGTTGATTTTTTGTGTCTTGGTGGCAATGCCGTTTTGGTCATACTTATTCTCGAAGGCGGGCTTGTCCACCATAATACGGTAACGTTACCTTGCGAACTCTCACAGGATTCTCTGGATGAGCTGGCTAGGCGGATTAACATGGTAGCTGTGGGGCATCCGTGGTCAGAAGTCCGCGAAGTGTTGTACTCTTACGTACTCGAGGGGCTTGAAAAGCTTTCCAGTGCATGCCGTGCCGCAATCCTTCAGATGGACGCCTTATTACAAAAATATAATTACAAGCTCTTTACTGGCGGCGCTCAGCATATTTTAAGCTTGCCGGATTTTCAGGATGTCAGCAAACTTCAGGCCGTGATATCCCTTCTCGAGGAAGAGTCGTCCCTCGTTGAAATGGTGGGGCGATGCTCAGTTGGCGGAGAAGTCTGCGTGACTATCGGGGACGAAAACCTGGAAGTCGGCATGCAAAATTGTTCTGTTCTTATGGTTCCGTCCCGCAAGAGAGGGCGCAAAACTGTTTTGGGCATTATTGGCCCCATGAGAATGGATTATGAAAAAACCATTGCTGTTCTTGAAGCGATGATGGCAGATATTGAAGAAGACGATACGAATTCATAAAATAAGGAGGTTTGTGTTCTATGACCCCTGGAGATAAGGATTTTCAGGCTCAGGATTCTCCTATGGAAGAGGCAGTAGAAAAGGTAGAGACTGCAGAGCTTCCTCAAGAAAAGATCCTTGAAATTGTAACAAGGGAAAAAGAAGAAATGGAAAAAGTTATAGAAGAGCTTAAAAGTGAGAATGAAGCATTGAGAACTGCTGCCGCCTCAGCCAGAGCCGATTTCCATAACTTCAAAAATAGAGTGGATAGAGAAAAGGAACGGTACATTCGTTTGGCTGGAGAGCGGATTGTTTTGCTGCTTTTGCCAGTTCTCGATAACCTCGACAGGGCTTTGAGCCAGTCAGAGAAAACTGAGGAACAGGATATTCGAACGGGAGTTGCTATGGTTCGCCGCCAATTCCTATCGGTGCTTGAGAGTGTTGGGGTTTCTGAGATCCCTACAGAGGGAGAAGTTTTTTCTCCGGCTTGCCACGAGGCCGTAGGAATAGAGGATGTGGAAGATCCTGAAAAAGATGGGATTGTTATATTGGAACTTCAGAAAGGCTACAGAATGGCCGACAAGGTGATTCGAGCCTCCAGAGTTAAGGTTGGCAAATATAGAGGAAACAAAGAAGCGAATCAAGATGCTTAGTATAGAGCTCAATTAAGAATTTCGCAGAGAATTATACTCTTTTCTAGAGGTGATATGTATGTCAAAGGTAGTGGGAATAGACCTAGGAACGACCAACAGCTGTATAGCTGTTAAAGAAGGAGATAACATAACTATTATATCGAATGCGGAGGGGGCGCGAACAACGCCCTCAGTGGTAGCTTTCACTAAGGATGGGGAACGGCTCGTTGGTCAGCTGGCCAAACGGCAGACCATCGTTAATGCGGATCGCACCATCCTTTCTATTAAAAGGGACATGGGAAGTGAAAAAACAGTTCAGATTGACGGCAAAGCCTACACTCCACAGGAGATTTCTGCCATGATACTGCAGAAATTGAAACGGGATGCTGAGGATTATATTGGCGAACCTGTGACAAAGGCAGTTATAACGGTTCCGGCTTATTTTACCGATGCTCAGCGCCAGGCGACGAAGGATGCCGGTACCATTGCCGGACTTGAAGTGCTTCGGATTATCAATGAACCCACCGCGGCAAGCCTTGCCTATGGAGATTCAAAGCAGGGAGAAAGCAAGCTGCTTGTTTTTGACCTGGGCGGCGGAACCTTTGATGTATCCATTCTTGACGTAGGTGAGGGCGTGTGCGAAGTGCTTGCCACCTCCGGCGACAATATGTTGGGCGGCGACGATTGGGATAGTCGTATCGTAGGGTGGATGGTCGCTGAATTCAAGAAACTGGAAGGCATTGACCTGAAGAATGACCGCATGGCGCTGCAGCGCTTGCGAGAAGCGGCGGAGAAGGCCAAGGTAGAACTTTCCTCCATGCCGGAAACTACCATATCCCTGCCCTTTATTACGGCAAATGAAACTGGGCCTAAACATCTCGAAATGTCCCTTTCCCGGGCCAAGTTCGAAGAGCTGACTCAGGACCTTATGGCCAGGGTGGAAGGTCCTGTAAATCGGGTATTGAGCGATTCAGGCCTTTCCGCAAAGGATTTGGATAAGATATTGCTCGTTGGCGGTTCCACCAGAATGCCCATGGTGCAGAAGAAAATTAAGGATCTTCTTGGCAAAGAACCCACGAAAGGCATCAATCCAGACGAATGCGTTGCGGCTGGCGCCGCTCTTCAGGGTGCTATTATGACGGGAGACCATCATGATATAGTTCTCGTGGACGTAACCCCTCTCTCTTTAGGTCTCGAGACCCTTGGCGGTGTGTTTACCAAGATCATCGAACGAAATACAGCCATCCCTACATCACGGAGCCAGGTCTTTACCACTGCGGCTGATAATCAGAACCAGGTAGAGATCTTGGTATTGCAGGGAGAGCGCCCTATGGCGGCAGATAATGTAAAACTTGGAAGCTTTGTGCTCGACGGGATTCCGGCAGCTCCTCGGGGCGTTCCCCAGATAGAAGTGACTTTCAATATCGATACAAACGGAATTCTTAACGTTTCAGCAAAAGATAAAGGCACAGGCAAGGAGCAGCGGATCACCATTCAGTCTTCACGGCTTTCTGATGAAGAAATAGAGAAGATGAAAAGCCAGGCAGAAGAGCACGAAAGTGAAGATAGGGAGAGAATAGAAGCAGCTGAACTCAAAAATGAGGCAGACGGCATAATATATCAGGCAGAAAAACTTATCCGGGATCATGGCGACAAAATCTCAGCTGAAGAGAAGGGCAAGATCAATACAGCTGTTGAAGAGATAAAGAAAGCTCTTGAAAGCGGCGATCTGGAGAAGATGAAAGCTGCCAAGGAAACCTTGATAAAAGAAATTCAGGAGTTTTCTGAGCGGTTGTATAGCCAGGCAAATGCCTCCTCCAGTGCCGAAGGAGAAGGAACTCAGGAAGCTTCAGGCGCCGGAGAGACCGTAGACGCAGAGTTCAGCGATCAGGGTCAGGCGTAAGGGGTGATTTGAAGTGCCATCTCCCGGTACGCAGGAAGATCTATACGAAATACTTGGCGTTCCCCGGGATGCCTCGTCAGCTGATATTAAAAAGGCCTATCGTCAGCTTGTTCGGAAATATCACCCTGATGCAAATCCAGGTAATGCCGATGCTGAGGAGAAATTCAAGAAGATTAATATGGCCTATGAGGTCTTAAGCGACGCTCAGAAGCGTGCCCAGTATGATCAGTTTGGTACTGTGGGCGATATGCCTCCAGGCGGTAGTCCCTTCGATGGTTTTGGCGGAATGGGGGATGTTTTCGGAGATCTCTTTGAAAATATATTCGGTGGGGGAATGGGGCGGCGCCGAGCCGATCCCCGAGCACCCCGCCAAGGCGCGGATCTTGAAATGAGAGTTACAATCAGTCTTAAAGACGCTGCTCTTGGGCTAGATCATGAAGTGGAGATCCCCCGGTGGGATAATTGCGCTCGGTGTAACGGAAGCGGCGCGGAACCGGGGACGTCGCCAGAGAGATGTTCACGCTGTGGAGGTACGGGCCAGGTGGAAATTCGCCAGCAAACTCCTTTTGGGCAGTTTGTTTCTGTTTCTCCCTGTCCTGAATGTGGCGGGTCTGGCCAATTTATCAGGAATAAGTGTTCTTCTTGTAACGGCCAGGGACGGACGCGGAACCTCCATCGTGTTAAAGTGAAAATTCCAGCCGGTGTGGACGTTGGCACAAGGTTGCGCATCCATGGTGAAGGCGAGGCTGGCATTAACGGCGGTCCGCCAGGGGATCTTTATCTTGTCGTTAACATAGAAGACCATCCCGTCTTTAAGAGAGACGGGTCAGATCTTCATAAGAAAGAGGCCATTGCTTTTCCAACGGCAGCCCTGGGAGGGATGATTCGCCTGGAAACGTTGATAGATGGGGTAGAGGAATTGGAGGTTCCTTCGGGAACCCAGCCAGGAAAAGTCTTCCGTATTCGCGGCAAAGGAATGCCCAGACTTAGAGGAGGCCGAGGCCGGGGAGACCTGTTCATCCATGTAACGGTAGAAGTTCCCACCCGTCTTACAGAAAAACAAAAAGCGTTGATTGAAGGTTTGGCCAAGGAGATGGAGCTTGAAGTAAAGGACGAAGGTCTGTTTTCTAAGTTTAGAAACCTTTTCGGTTCTTGAGAAAGGGCTGCATTTTTGAATTCTTCGTGGTAGACTCAAAACTTGCCGGGGGGGCCTACGCCTCCCCGTTTTTTACCAAAGTTTTTATAGAGGAGGACGAATTATGGCCGGAGCAGAAAGTTTCTGGTGGTATATAACCCTGGAAGGAGAAACAGGACTTGAAGAGGAAATGGTTTCTCTCGCCGATCTTTCTGGCGGAATAGGCTCTGAAGAGCATGAAAGCCCCGAAAAGATTCTTCTCCGCATCTATTATCGAACCTCCCATGACCTAGGCTACTGGCTTGATGAGCTCAATCGTATTATTGAGCCTCTATCAGGCATAACTGCCGTCGATATGGGGAAAATAGAAAATCGGCAATGGCATACTGAATGGAAAGAGGCTTTTCCTCCTTTGCCGGTAGGGGAGGAGTTTGTTGTCCTCGCACCCTGGCATCGGGGTTCGGAACCCAGGGACCGCATACCGCTTTACATCTATCCTGGCTCCGCATTTGGCACAGGGTATCATGAGAGTACTCAAATAGCTTTGACCCTTTTGGAACGCCATATGAAACCACACTGGGATGTGGCTGATATCGGAACAGGGTCAGGCATTCTCTTTATTGGGGCGATCCGCCTTGGTGCCGGCAAGGTCTATGCGAGGGACCTGGATCCCGCTGTTTTGGACGAAGTGCTGAATAATATGGAGCTGAACGGCATATTCAGAGAAGAAGTAGATTTGAAAGAAGGAGACTTGCTTAAAGATTTTAACCACCAGGTCAACCTGTTAATGGCGAACATTATCATTGAGCCCCTTATTTCGATGGTGCCTCATGTCCCCGCAGTGTTAAAAGATGACGGGATTGCTATTTTTTCAGGACTTCTAGTTAAAGAAAAGATAATGTTTACGGAGGCCATTGGCAAAGCGGGTTTGAAGATCATAGATGAACTTGAACAAAATGAGTGGTGGGGAGTGGCAGTAACCAGAAAATGAAGGGCGCCTTGCAAGGAAAAAAGATCAATATTATGGCCATGGGGTGCCGCTCCAATCAGTCTGAAGCGGATTCCCTGGCCTCCATGTTAAAGAGGACAGGTGCCGAAATAGTGAAGGCGCCGCCCTATGATGCCGCAGTCCTGATCACATGTACTGTGACGGCAATTGCGGATAAAAAAAGTCGCCAGCTTCTCAGGCGGCTGCGAAGGCAATCTCCTGAAGCTCTTCTTGTGGCTACGGGCTGCTGGGCTCAAAAGGCAGACCCTAATCTTGCCCAGCGCCTTGGGGTTGACCTTCTTGTGGGCAACAGGCAGAAATGGCAGATTCCCTCACTGTTGAACCACGCTCTCGGGGAAAAAAGACCATTACCCTTAACTATTGTGAGAAATGATATTCTTCATAGCGAAGAATGGGATCATCTTTTCCAATTCCAGCCCCTTCTTCACAGCAGGGCCTTTGTCAAGATTCAGGACGGATGTAATCATTTTTGTTCCTATTGTGTCATTCCCTTTGTTAGGGGGAAACCTGTAAGCAGGCCATTGAACAGCGTGCTTGAAGAGGTTCGCTCCATAGCGGATTCAGGATGCACTGAAGTTGTACTTACAGGCGTCCATCTCGGTCTCTACGGCCAGTTCGGGGAAGTTTCCCTAGGGGAATTGGTACGACAGGCAGGAGCAATTCCGGGGGTCGAACGTATTCGTTTCGGATCCCTGGAACCCTTTGGGATAAATGACGAATTGCTTTCAGCGCTGGCTGAGACGCCTCAGTTTTGCCCCCATCTCCATCTCCCCCTCCAAAGTGGCGATGACACTGTATTGCAGAGAATGAGACGGGGATACTCTCCATTGGAATATATGGCTTCTGTGGAGAGGGCGCGGCATTATCTCGGCTCTCGAATACATATCAGTACAGATGTTCTTGTGGGTTTTCCAGGAGAGGATGAAAGGGCCTTCGCTAACACCCTGTCTTTTATGAAAGAAGTCGCTTTTGGAAAGGTTCATGTTTTCCCTTACTCCTCTAGAGAGGGGACCAGGGCGGCATCTTTTGATGATCACCTTCCCAGACATGTTGTGCAGGAACGGGTCCATAAGGTCATGGAAATGGGAGAACAGCTTTTTAGAGAATATTGTTCTCAGTGGGTTGGAGAAGAAATTTCTGTGTTCATAGAAGATGCTGCGGAAACTGGATCCACAGGCCTGACCCCCTTTTTTGTGAAAGCGGTTGTTCCCCAAATGGTCTCGCCGGGGCGCATTATAAAAACTTTGACCAGGTCATATGATTCAGAACAACTTTATGGATAGTACTTATTTATAGTTTATGATTAATTTTTGACTGGTATAATAAAGAGTGTAAACGAACTGATTTGTTGAAGTCTTGAAAATTATTTCTTAGTTTGCCTGTTTTAAAGGGAACAGTTTGGGTTAAGTCTATTGTCCAGAAGAAAAATCTAGTATAGAATAACCTGAAGTTGAGAGGTGGGTTTTAGTGAGCAGGAATTGTCTCTTCTGTAAAATAGCCGAAAAAGCTTTGGACGCCCGAATAGTTTATGAAAATTCTAAGGTTATAGCTTTTGAAGATGTTAATCCTCAGGCTCCTGTTCACGTGCTTGTTATTCCCAAAAAGCACGTAGGGTCTGCTGCCGAAGTTCTCGAAGGTGAGGTTTGGGCAGATCTTATGGGAGCAGCAACAGAAGTTGCCCGGGAACTTGATCTGGGTGATGGCGGTTATAGGCTGGTTATTAACTGTGGTGCACAAGCCGGACAAACAATCCCCCACCTTCATGTTCACCTGTTGGCGGGACGATCGTTCCGCTGGCCACCAGGTTAGTCAATGTGGGTGGCATAGAAAGGGGGGATCCTGTATGACAACGATCATTCGGAAAGATAACGAGTCCCTTGAAGATGCGCTCAGGCGCTTCAAGCGTGAGGTTTCGAAAGTTGGAACCCTTCGAGAGGCACGGAAACGTGAGCATTATGAGAAACCGAGCGAAGTGAAAAAAGCAAAGAGGGCCGAAGCGGCCAGAAAACGACGGAGCAGATCCAGGGGGTAAGTTAAGGTGAGCAATCTGTCGGAACGTATTCAGAAAGATCTCGTTGCAGCTATGAAAACAAGACATGAGCTTGAGCTTTCTGTGTTACGAATGTTGAAATCAGAAATACAAAAGGCTCAGACGGAAAAGGGCCGTACGACGGAACTTGCTGACGATGATATTGTTGCCCTTATCCAGCGTCTCATTAAACAGAGACAAGAAGCCGCGGAGCAATATACCGCAGGGGGAGCTGCCGAGCGAGCCGCAGAAGAGTTGCGTGAAGCTGTGTTTCTTGAAACATATCTTCCAGAGCAGCTTTCTGACAAAGAGCTTGATGAAATGATTGAAAGGGCTGCAGCTGCTGTCAAAGCTACGGGTCCCAAGGATATGGGCCGTGTAATGGGCCGTTTAATGGGGGAAATCCGTGGTAGGGCAGAGGGGAAAAGGGTCAAATCCAGGGTCCAATCCTATCTGCAGTCTCTTGTAGATTAGTTCTTCATGTAAAATAAAAGCCGGGTTTGTGCCCGGCTTTTATTTTTACAGATATTGGAGGAGAGTTATCTATGAGATGTCCCAAGTGTGGAGCTATGGAAACTCGGGTAATTGAGACTCGTACCGCGGACGAGGGACGGGTGGTGCGCCGTAGGCGAGAATGCCCTGAATGCCTGGCCCGATTTACAACCTATGAAAAGGTAGAGGAAAAGAGAACGTTGCGGGTCATTAAAAAAAATGGCAGCAGGGAAATTTTCGACCGTGAAAAAATCACTAGAGGAATCAGCAAGGCCTGTGAGAAGCTTCCCGTATCTTTAGAACAGATTGAAGAAGTAGCTTCCAGAATAGAAGAAAGTTTTCGGTCTGGCGGATATGGTGAAATTCCGGTTTCTCTCATAGGGGAGCGAGTAATGGAGGAACTGAAGCAGTTAAATAAGGTTGCCTACGTTCGTTTTGCTTCTGTTTACCGTGAGTTTACAGATCTGTCAAGCTTTCAGCGAGAGATATCCCGGCTTTCCGGGGAAAAAGATTAGCTGCTTTATCATAAGTTACTTCCCAGTGGGAATTTAATCCATTGCCAGACTCAATATTCGTGTATAATTATATAGGCTTTATGTGTCATAGATTCTTTCTCTTTTAATAATATTAAAAGGAGGGGTTTGATTTATGAAGCTGCGAAGGATTGGGTTAGCGTTAGCAATGGTTCTGCTGTTGGGAGGAATGGCCTTTGCTCAAGACACGATTCGCATAGGAGTTTTTCTTCCTCTGACAGGGCAAAATGCTTTTGGCGGCCAGCTTGAGCTGGATGGCGTGAGAATGGCTCACGAAGAAGTCGCGGAAGTGTTAGGCAAGAAAGTAGAACTCATAGTAGTGGATAACAAGTCAGACAAAGTCGAGTCCGCAAATGCGGTAAAAAGACTGATCGAGAAAGAAAAAGTTGTTGCCATTATCGGAACCTATGGATCCTCTCTTGCTATGGCTGGCGGAGAAGTGGCAGAAAAAGCAGGGATCCCCGTTATGGGGACATCTTGTACAAACCCGCTCGTAACCCAGGGTAAAAAATATTATTTCCGCGCATGCTTTATAGATCCCTACCAGGGCGCCGCCGCCGCAACTTATGCTATCAGGGAACTCGGGGCGAAAAAAGCCGCAACTCTCGTTGATGTTTCTAATGACTATAGTGTAGGTTTGGCTGGATTTTTTAAACAGTCCTTTTTGAAATTGGGGGCAGAGATTGTTGCAGAGCTTAAGTACAACACAGGCGACCAGGATTTCACGGCGCAGCTTACAGAAATAATCAGCAAAAAACCTGACATTATGTTTATTCCTTCTTACTTCGCCGAAGGCGCTATCATTATGAAACAGGCTGCCGAACTTGGTGCAGAATTCAAGATCATGGGCGGCGATGCCATGGATAACCCCGAAATAGTCGCTATTGGTGGAGAGGCCGTTGAAGGTTTCATGCACACCACTTTCCCCTATGACCCTTCAATGACTGACATGAACCCCCTCGCGAAACAATTTACCGAAAACTGGAAGAAAGGTCACCCAGACAAAGATCCCAACGTCAATGCCGCTCTTGGATACGATTCCTACCTTTTGGTTATCGACGCTATCAAGCGAGCCGGCGCTGCGGAGCCCGAAGCCATCACCAAGGCTATGGCTGAAACCAAGGATTTCCCGGGTGTAACTGGAAACACTACCATCAACGAAACTCATGATGCTGAAAAAGAAGTGGGTATCGTTATGATCAAGGATGGTAAAAAGACCTTTATCGGAACAGTAAAACCTGAAATGTAATAGTTCCTTTCGTGTTGCTTTTCAGATTATTTTAATTTCTATGAAGGCAGGAAGGAAACCTTTCCTTCCTGCCTTTTCTCAAGGGGGATGTTGCTGTGAGCCTGAATATGTTTATTCAGCATCTATTTAATGCCATTACCCTCGGCTCTCTTTATGGCCTTATAGCAATAGGTTACACCATGGTTTATGGCATCTTGCGACTTATTAACTTCGCCCATGGTGATATTTTTATGCTTGGTGCCTATTTTGTGTTTTTCTCTGTCTCCCTAGCCAAGTTGCCATGGGGTATTGCGGTTGCTCTCGCAGTTATCCTTTCTACGTTCTGCGGGATTCTGGTAGATAGAATTGCCTATCGCCCTCTTCGAAACGCGCCCCGAATATCCGCCCTTATCAGCGCGATTGGCGTTTCCTTCTTTATAGAGAATTTGGGCCTTGTGGTCTTCACAGGTCTGCCGCGACCTGTTGTGCAGCCTGCTTGGCTGGTGAAGATCATTAAGGTGAGTGGAGTTCGTATACTGCCTTTGGCTATAGTTGTTCCGGTCGTTACCTTCTCGCTTGTTTTGGGGTTGCTCTGGATTGTCTATAAAACCAAGCCAGGACTGGCTATGCGGGCCATCTCTAAAGATATTGAAACAACGCGGCTCATGGGGGTTTCGGTGGATAAAGTCATAGCTCTTACCTTTGCCCTAGGTTCAGCTTTGGCAGCGGCTTCAGGGATTATGTGGGCCTTGAGATATCCCCAAATCCACCCATTTATGGGAGTAATTCCAGGATTTAAGGCATTTATAGCTGCTGTTTTTGGTGGCATAGGTTCCATTCAGGGAGCAGTCCTTGGGGGTATGATCCTCGGCATCATTGAGATTATGGTGGTCGCATTCTTCCCCGCTCTTTCTGGATATCGGGATGCTTTTGCCTTTATTCTTCTGATCGTTATCCTCCTCATAAGGCCGACTGGTCTTATGGGGGAGAAGTTGGAGGACAAGATCTGATGGATAAAAAGACGAGAAACTTCATATTGAATTTATGCGGCATTGGTGTGCTGGGTCTTTTCCTTTACTGGGCACAGGGAAATCTGGATGGCTACAAGATACAGGTTCTTAATCTAGTTGCTGTCAATGCTATTCTGGCTCTCAGTCTTAATTTGATTTATGGGTTTACGGGGATGTTTTCCCTTGGCCATGCTGGTTTTATGGCTATTGGCGCCTATGTGTGCGCCATATTGATCTTAAGCCCAGCTCAGAAACAGGCCTTGTGGATTCTGGAACCGATCATATGGCCATTTTCAGTCATAGGCGCGCCTTTTGTTGTCGCAGTCTTTATTGGGGGGCTTATTGCCAGTTTCTTCGGTCTCCTTATCGCTATTCCGGTTTTGCGTCTTGGTGGCGACTATCTTGGTATTGCAACCCTCGGTTTTGCAGAAATTATCCGTGTTGTCTTGACAAACCTGACCCCTATTACAAACGGGGCTCTTGGAATTAAAGGCATTCCGTCCTATGCGAACATTTGGTGGAACTACGGATGGCTGCTCTTTACCCTCTATTTCATGGTTAAGTTTCTCAACAGCAATTTCGGTAATGTTTTGAAGGCCATTCGTGACGATGAGATTGCCGCAAAGAACATGGGTATAGATACTTTTAGGTATAGAGTCATCTCCTTTACCATCGGGGCCTTTTTTGCTGGCATTGGAGGCGCTCTTATGGGAAGCCTCATTACCACCATTGATCCCAAAATGTTTATTTTCTTGCTGACTTTCAACGTGCTCATGATTACTGTCGCTGGGGGGTTGGGGTCTCTTTCCGGGAGTATTCTGGGCAGTTTTATCATTACTATCTTGCTTGAATGGCTCCGTTTTGTCGAAAATCCCCTCACCATAGGATCCTTTGAAATTCCTGGCATTCCGGGGATGCGTATGGTTATTTTCTCCCTCGCCCTGATCTTCATAATCCTCTTCAGGCGAGAAGGCATAATGGGGATGAGAGAGATTACATGGGACGGCATCTTTGCCCGCTTCAACAAAGGGGGGAAGGCGGAATGAACCAGCCTAAAGCTGTGCTTGAAACAAAGGGGCTCACCATGTGTTTCGGCGGGTTAACGGCAGTAAACGCTTTTAATATGGCCGTTCCGAAGGGAAGCATTGTTGGGCTGATAGGTCCTAATGGCGCGGGGAAGACTACTGTTTTTAATATGATTACAGGTTTTTATAAGCCCACAGAGGGCAATATCTTCTTCAATGAAGATAATATTACAGGTTTTCCTCCGAACAAGGTATGTGAGTCGGGCATTGCCCGAACATTTCAGAATATACGTCTTTTTTCCAATGAGACGGTTTTGCAGAATGTTATGATAGGCTGCCATGTACGGCAGAAAAGCAAGTGGTGGATGGCTCCTTTCCCAGTGCCATCCATGATTCAGGAAGAGAAGGAAATTCGTGAAAAGTCTATGAAGTTGCTGGAATCTGTGTCTTTGGCTCAACATGCCAACGTACTTTCGAGCTCTCTGCCTTATGGAGCGCAACGTCGTCTTGAAATAGCCAGGGCTCTCGCCACAGATCCGAGCTTCTTGCTTCTTGATGAACCCGCGGCAGGCATGAACCCGCTGGAAACTGTTGACCTCATGTCCTTTATACGCAGAATTCGCGACGAGTTTAATTTAACTATCCTTCTTATCGAACATGATATGAAGGTTGTTATGGGAATTTGCGAATATATCTGGGTTCTTGATTACGGCAAACTCATAGCGGAAGGAAATCCAGACGAGATACAGTCTAACCCTAGGGTTATAGAAGCCTACCTTGGAGAGGAGTACGTGAAAAATGCTTAAAATAGAGGAACTTCACGTTTACTATGGAGGAATTCATGCCGTAAAAGGCATAAGTCTTCATATTCTCAAGGGGAAGATAGTTACGTTGATTGGCGCAAATGGAGCCGGTAAGAGCAGTACTATTCGGAGCATAGCCGGCCTTGTCCGGTCTGCGAAGGGAAAGATTCTCTACACCAGTAATGAAGGGGTTGAAGAGAATATATTAGGGAAGGCCCCTGAATTCATAGTAAAAAAAGGCATTGCCATGAGCCCCGAGGGGCGGCGTATCCTCCCCCATCTAACAGTGGAGGAAAACCTTCTTTTAGGCGCCTACATCAGAAATGATAAAGAGGGAATTGAAAAGGACATGGACCACGTGTATTCTCTGTTCCCACGCCTTAGAGAGAGGGCATGGCAGAAGGGGGGAACTCTATCGGGAGGGGAACAGCAAATGCTTGCTGTGGGCAGAGCTCTTATGAGCCGCCCAGACCTTGTGATGATGGACGAGCCTTCCCTTGGCCTTGCACCCATGCTTGTTAAGGAAGTGTTTGATATAATTCGGGAAATAAACGCTCAGGGGAAAACAGTTCTTCTTGTTGAGCAAAATGCTTTTGCTGCGTTGAAAGTCGCTCATTATGCCTATATTCTTGAGGTTGGCAGTATTGTTCTCTCTGGCCCGGGTGAGGATTTGCTGAAAAATCCAAGAGTTAAAGAGGCATATCTAGGTGGCTAAGAATAGGTAGTATAATATTTACAGCTAAAAAGCAGGGGCCGAGTCTTGCCGGCCCCTGCTTTGTGTCATAATATGGAGAAGCGCAGTGTGGCACCGATAATTTGGTTGAGGAGGCGACAAGACTAAATGTCTGCCCTGAATGTTCCGAACATGTTAAGTCTGTTACGAGTTTTCCTGACTCCCTTAGTAGTTATCTTTTTGACCCTGAAAATAAGCACTCCAGTTCTTATCCTTGAAAAACTGGGAACCGAGGTAAGCTATGGGGACCTTATTGCTGGATTTGTCTTTATTCTTGCGGCTCTCACTGATACTGCCGATGGTTACATTGCCCGTAAAAAAGGCATCGTTACCAACCTTGGCAAATTTATAGACCCTCTGGCGGATAAGATTCTTGTGGTCGCGGCTTTAATCTCCCTCGTAGAATTACAACGTTTACCTGCATGGATAGTGGTGGTCATTATCTCCCGGGATTTTGTTGTTACGGGCATCCGTCTTGTAGCTGCGGCAGAAGGGATAGTTATCGCCGCCTCACCTATGGGCAAACTCAAAACGGTAAGTCAGATCATTGCCATATCGCTGTTAATATTCAATTTCCCAGGGGGGCTCCTCGCTATGTGGGTGGCCATGATTCTCACAGTGTGGTCTGGCATGGAATATCTCATAAAAGGGCGAAACATCATTTTTGACGCTTCGTAAGAAGGTGGATTTCCATATGGGAGAAAATATAGTTGCCTATATAGACAGAATGAAAAATCAAATGGTTGAAAGTCTGGGCCAGCTTATTGGCTTCCCCGCTATCTCTCCTCATGACGGAGGGATAGGAGAGGTCGAAAAAGCGCGCTTTATTGCGAAGCTTCTACTAGAAAAAGGCCTTCCGGAAGCAGAATGGCATAATGCCCCTGATGAGAAGGCGCCAGAAAAGTATCGCCCTAATCTTATAGTGCGTATTCCAGGCAGAACAAAAAAACGCCTTTGGATCATCACACACATGGATGTGGTTCCAGAGGGAGATTCCACCCTTTGGAACACTAGCCCTTTCAAGGCTTCTATAAAAGACGGCCGTATATTTGGGCGGGGCAGCAGTGACAATGGGCAAGAGCTCATAGCCAGTATTTTTGCCGCTGCGGCATTGAAAGAGCAGAATATTGTGCCGGAATACGAGGTATGCCTCTGCTTTGTAGCGGATGAAGAACTGGGCAGTCTATACGGCATACAGTACCTTATCAAAGAAGGGCTTTTCAGTTCAGATGACCTTGTGGTTGTTCCGGATGGTGGAAATGAACGGGGTGATTTTATTGAAGTTGCAGAAAAAAGCATCCTGTGGGTCCAATGGACAGTGACAGGGAAACAGGTTCATGGGAGCAGGCCTGACCTTGGTCTAAACGCTTGCCGAATTGCAAATGAATTTGCCATGAAACTTGATGGAGCCCTCCACGAAGCCTTCCCAGAAAAGAATGAGCTTTTTTCTCCCCCCCTTTCCACTTTTGAGCCTACTCGGCGATTAGCCAACGTGAGCAACGTAAACACTATTCCCGGCAAAGAGGTCTTCTGTCTTGATTGTCGCATACTGCCTTCGATCAATGTAGATGAAGTGTTGAAGGTTATGGAGCATATTGCCCATTCGGAGGAGCAGAAAAGTGGTGCCGAAATCGACATAACCGTACTCCAGCGAACCGATTCCACAAGCCCCACCCCATCTGATGCGCTTGTGGTTAAGCTTCTTTCAGAAGCGGTTAAGGAAGTTTATTCTTTTGCGCCGGTGATAGGCGGGGTAGGGGGCGGGACCTGTGCTGCCTATTTTAGAAAAAATGGCGTTCCGGCAGTTGTCTGGGGGCAAGAAGCTGATGTGGCCCATATGCCAAATGAATATTGTGAAAT
Source organism: Aminobacterium sp. EBM-42 (assembly GCF_001896635.1). NCBI lineage: Bacteria > Thermotogati > Synergistota > Synergistia > Synergistales > Aminobacteriaceae > Aminobacterium > Aminobacterium sp. EBM-42. Next base: position 27,763 of record NZ_MPPC01000025.1, on the reverse strand, counting down.
TACCCATCTCGTGAATGAGACAAAAGTTTTTGCCCTTATGATGGCAGGCAGTAAAAATACTTTTGACCCGTTACTCCCGGACGGCATATAATAAACTCTTGTGGAACGATCATCGTATATTATTTATTGAGGTGAAGTAAATGTTGAAAGGCCTAAAGCGCGTTCTTGGTTTAGACCCCAATGAACGGGCGCTGAAAAGATATCGTCAGATAGCTGATGATATCAACGGGCTGGAGCCAGAGTATAGTGCGAAAAGTGATGAAGACCTTCGCTCTTTGGTTGCAGACTTCAAAAGACGAGCTAACGAAGGAGAAAGCCTTGACAATCTTCTTGTAGAGGTTTTTGCCCTTGTAAGGGAAGTTTCAAGGAGAACTCTTGGCCTCCGCCATTTCGACGTACAGCTAATGGGAGGCATGGCTCTTCACGAAGGCAAGATAACAGAAATGAAGACTGGTGAAGGGAAGACACTTGTGGCCACCCTTGCGGTAGTGCTTAATGCCCTTTCCGGCAATGGAGTACATGTGGTTACAGTGAATGACTACCTGGCGAAGCGTGACGCAGAATGGATGGGACCTATCTATCGTTTTCTCGGCCTCTCCGTAAAGTGTATTTATGCTTATATGGATCAGGAAGAAAGAAAAGAAGCGTATCTTTCTGACGTAACTTACGGAACGAACAGTGAGTTTGGCTTCGACTATCTTCGAGATAATATGGCTGTGGCTAAAGATCAGCTTGTCCAGCGGGGGCATCATTTTTGCATTGTTGACGAAGTTGACTCTATTTTGATTGACGAAGCTCGAACCCCTCTTATCATTTCCGGCCCATCAGAAGACAACGTAGAGATGTACACTACTGCGGATCAGATCGCAAGGCAACTCAAAGAGGGTCGGGATTTCGAAAAAGACGAGAAAGAGCGGAACGTAGCCTTTACAGAAGATGGAATAGCTCGCTGTGAGAACTTGCTTAAAATGCCCGGGCTTTTTTCTGATGCTGCCAGTTCCGATCTTGCCCACCGAATAGTGCAGGCCGTTAAAGCCCACGTGCTTTTTCAAAAAGACGTTCATTACGTTGTAAAAGATGGAGAAATTATAATCGTAGATGAATTTACCGGCCGGCTAATGTTTGGCCGACGCTATTCTGATGGGTTGCATCAGGCCATCGAGGCGAAGGAAAAAGTCAGAGTTGGCAGAGAAAGCCAGACTCTTGCCACCATAACTTTGCAGAATTATTTCCGGATGTACAGGAAACTGGCGGGAATGACCGGTACTGCTGTTACTGAATCAGAGGAGTTTAAAGAGATCTATGGTTTGGATGTCATTGTGGTACCTACCAATAAGCCTATGGTGCGAAGCGATTTCCCTGATGTAATCTACCGCACATCCCTTGAAAAATTCCACGCCGTGGCAGAGGAAGTGGAAGAGACCTATGGTAATGGTCAGCCGGTACTTGTGGGAACAACATCCATTGAGAACTCAGAACGCATTAGCAAGTTGCTGAAAGCCCGTAAAATTCCTCACCAGGTCCTGAATGCCAAATATCACGAAAAAGAAGCTCAGATCGTTGCGCAGGCGGGGCGGTTTGGAGCGGTTACCGTGGCGACGAACATGGCTGGCCGAGGTACTGATATTGTATTGGGCGGGAACCCAGATTTCCTGGCAAAAGAAACTCTCCGAAAAGAAGGCAACGTTGAAGATCCGGATCTTTCAAAATATCAGCAGCTTCTTGAAGAGTATCGGCAGATATGCGCTAAAGAACGGGATGAGGTTCTTGATAAAGGCGGTCTCAAGATCATAGGTACGGAGCGTCACGAATCGAGAAGGATTGATAACCAGCTGAGGGGCCGGTCCGGCCGACAGGGAGATCCGGGATCAAGCCGTTTTTATCTCTCACTTGAAGATGATCTTTTAAGACTCTTTGGTTCCGAGCGTATTCAGGGCATAATGGAAAAATTAGGCATGGAAGAAGGGGAAGCTATAGAACACAACCTTCTTACGAAAGCTATCGAATCGGCCCAGAAGAAAGTGGAGCAAATGCATTTTGATATACGCCGTCAGCTTTTGTCCTATGACAATGTCATGAACCAGCAGAGGGAAGCCGTGTATGGTGAGCGCCACAGAATTCTCGAAGACAAAAACATTATTGACCACACACGTGATGTGGTAACTGGTGTTGTAGATGATGTGCTGAATCATTATTTCCCCGAAGAAGGGGAACCTGAACCAGAGCGGGCGGAAGCGAGACTAAGGGGACTTTTCGGCCCGGGTTTCGAAACCTATTTAAAAAGTGTTGACAGCAGCCGTCTCTTACCGGAAGTGTCTGAACAGATAAAGCAGGAAGTGGAGTCCCGTTTCATTCGGAAGATAGAGAATCTTGGCCCTTTGGTAGCAGATGAGCTGATGAGATTCATCGTCCTCCATACCCTTGATACGAGCTGGAAAGATCATCTCCTCGCAATGGACGAGCTGAGGAGGGGTATCGGACTGCGAGCCATAGGTCAAAAAGATCCTCTTCTTGAATACCAGTTTGAATCATATAACCTTTTTCAATCTATGATGGGACGGGTGCGAGAGTCTATTTCCGAGCTGGCTTTCAGGGTTACGGTTGTTTCTGAGGAAACTCGCAGAAGTTTTGATCGGCAAAGCCTTAGAGAGAGCAGAGACTTTGCTATGCCAATCCTTTCGAGGGAGGTTCCCGGAGCCGGAGTGGGTACAGAAAAACATCAACCCATACGGAAGGGGCCCAAAGTAGGGCGCAATGATCCTTGTCCGTGCGGAAGCGGCAAAAAGTATAAGCATTGCTGCGGCAAAAATGCCTAATGATAACAAGAGGAGGGTAACGGGTATGGGTCGGAACATTTTAAAAATAGCTTTGAATGTGGCCATTCTGGCGATTTTGGCGGGGACAGTATTGCTTTCGCCAGCTATGGCGGCTTCGGATATTGACATACAGCGACTTGTTCAGGAAGCCCCGGATTTTTCCCTTTATGAAAAGGCACAAGGTATCGTCTGGTTGAAGGACCACCACTACACGTTGCTTGCCGATGGCAGTATGGAGACTGATATCTGCTGGGTAGTGCTTGTGCGGGATACTATTGACCCTTCTTGGCAGGATTGGTCTTTGCCAGCTCCCGAAGGAGGTTCTGTAGAAATTATGAAGGCGGAAGTGTACGATCCTGCTTCCGCTCTGTTGATAAAAACGGCAGAAGTTTCTTCTCAGGAAGTGGAAGGCCGTTCCCTTTATCATGTGCATTTCCCGGCAAGAGATGAAGTAATCTGGGTTCTTTCCTATAAGGTTCGATCACCTCGAAAACTAGGGGTGGATGGCTATGTGAGAACAGGCCTGACCCTCCCCCTATGGGAGCAGTTCATTACAGTGGACGTGCCCGCTGGTTCATCATTCTCCTGGCTTGCCAGTGAGAACGACGAACCAGCGCTCCAGAAACAGGCTGGGCGAGATCGATATCTATGGCATATAGTCAATCGCCCCATATGGCGAGGGACATCTCTTCTAAGCTCTTTCGAACCTTTTATAGCCTTTAGCATGCAGCAGGGGGAAGATGCTTATTATCGCCTTTTTCAGTCAATGGAAGGTGTTACTGTACCCGATGCCCCTGCATCGGTGGTTTCCATAGCAAAAAATGCAAACCATATGAAAGCCGGTAATGAAATTATTCAGTATGTAAAGAATCAGCCGTCCTTTCCGGATTTCGTGGCGGATAATCTTTTGAGGACAGTGATCCCTGAGAAAGGTGCCTGGTCGGATTGGGAAAAGACAATCATTCTCGCCCGATGGCTGCCCCTCGCGGGGTGGCAGGTGAATCTGAAATGGGTCACAGCGGCAGATATTGCAAAGGATACGCCTGTAACCAGGGGTTTTCTTCTAAAGCCGATCCTTGAAGCTTCTATCCCTGGCAGCGGCACTTTCTATTTCGACATTCGGCAGGGGCTTTCTTTGGGCAACACCCCTCCCTCTCTATGGGGCAGCAGGATATGCGGCATTGTTGACAGAAAACTTACATCCGATGTTATTCAGGGAGGCGGCGCAGCGGATCATCGACTTTCCCTTCGCTGGAATCTGAACCTTGACGAGAGCGGTTATCTTTCCGGGCATGCCTCTTTCTTGTTGCGAAACGGATGGGCGGGACTTTTCTTTGGAGGGAAGACACCTGATATTTCAACGGCTGCCTCTATTCTTTCAAACAGCACGGGGCTCCAGTTCGATAGCGGACAAGGGGAAATAAAGAAGCTGAAATATGGCTATGAAATAATCTTCCCCGTAAAGGTGTTTGGAGCGATTACTGGAGCTTCAGGTAAGCAGATGCTGGTAAAGCTTCCAACTTTTACTCCGCGATGCCTGAAGGAACTCGTGACTGTCCGCTCTCCTTTTTCCGTGCAGTTTCCATTTGCTGTAGAGATGGAATATGACCTTCGCATTCCTGATTCCATGAGCGTTCTTGCCCTTCCAGGTACGTCAGGTAAAGATATGGGAAAAGTAAAGTATTATGAAAATCTGACCTATAAAAAGAAAAAACATACAGTGAATGGTAGCGCCAGAGTAGTTGTGTCTGTGGATCGTTTTGATGGTTCCTTGGCCTCTGCCCTTAGCGAATCCCTGCGGCGTTTTGCCGATTTTAATACGAAGACACTGCCCCTGCGTGCAAAGTAAGTCTTTATCGGAGGTGTAAGAATGGCAGATGTATTGCGGACCCTTCGCCAGCTTCTGGATGAAGCGGTCCTATCCATGGCAGAAGAAAAAAATGTTGCAATTGATGATATTCCTGAGTTTGCTATTGAAAAACCGAAAAACGAGGGGCACGGAGATTGGGCAACAAACGCGGCCATGCAGCTGGCGAGAATATTCCATGACAATCCGAGAAAACTGGCCGAGCAAATTGTGAGCCGGTTGGCTGATTGTGATTATTTTACGGCGGTAGAAATTGCCGGTCCAGGTTTTATCAATTTTCGCCTCTCTAAAAAGTGGATGGGGGAAGTTGTAAAAGATATTATTACCCTTGACGATGATTACGGTCGCCAGAATATAGGCGGAGGAGAAAAGGTTCAGGTGGAATTTGTAAGCGCCAATCCTACCGGCCCCCTTCATGTGGGTCATGGTCGGGGTGCCGCTGTTGGTGACATTATTGCAAGGATCCTTGACTTTACCGGGTGGCAGGTGGAGAAAGAATATTATATTAATGATGCCGGATTGCAGATGGAGATTCTGGGGCGTTCAACACAGTCCAGATACTTCAAGCTTCTAAACTGCCCGGAACGTGCTCCATTTCCGGAAGATGCCTATAAAGGCGAGTATATATACGACCTAGCGAGGGAGATCATCGACCAGGAGGGGGACCGTTTCCTTTCTTTGCCCCTTGAAGAGAGCCTCGGTTTCTTTCAGACCTACGCAGCAGGCCGCATCCTGGAAGGCATTAAAAAAGACCTTGCAGATTTTGGCGTTGCATATGATGTCTGGTTTTCAGAGAAGAGTCTCTACGACAGGAATTTAGTTCCCCAGGCTATGGAGATGCTCAATAAACATGGGTACGCCTATGAGGAAGAAGGGGCGCTCTGGTTTAGGGCCACAGCCTTCGGAGATGAAAAGGATCGCGTTCTCATTCGGAATAACGGTGTGCCAACCTATTTCGCCTCAGATATTACCTATCATATGGAAAAATTTAGTCGGGGCTTTCAAAGGGTGATTGACGTTTGGGGAGCTGACCATCATGGATATGTCCCCCGAATGAAAGCGGGAGTGGAGGCTCTGGGCAAGGAAAGAGGAAGTCTTGAAGTCGTACTGATCCAGTTCGTAAATCTTTTGCGAGGCGGCGAACAAGTTGCTATGTCTACCCGTTCAGGACAATTTGTAACATTAAGGGACGTTATGGATGAAGTCGGTGTAGATGCAACGAGATATTTCTTTGTTATGAGGCGGAGCGACAGCCATCTTGATTTTGATCTGGAGCTGGCCAAGCAATCCTCTAATGAAAATCCAGTGTACTATGTTCAGTACGCCCATGCGCGCATTTGCAGCGTTCTCAAAGAGGCAGAAAACAGGCATATCCCAATGCCCGGTCTTGCTGGGTTTAACCCAGAGCTTCTTGTTTCTGACGAAGAGAAAAAACTAGTCAATCGTCTTTCCCTCTTCCCCCAGGAAGTGAAACGGGCTGCTTTGGACCGCGCTCCCCATGTGATTGTAAGTTTTGCCTATGATCTGGCAGCGGACTTTCATTCTTTTTATAATGCCAATCGCATACTTGGGGAACGTCAGGATATTATGGATATGCGGCTTTTGCTTGTGCAAGCATCGAAGTCTGTGCTTTCCCGCTCTTTAAAACTTCTTGGAGTGAGTGCTCCGGAAAGGATGTAAAGGCATGCCGCGGTTACGGTGGGTTCTTTTAACGGTTGTCCTGTTTCTTATAACAGCCATTATGGGAACAGCCTATATCGTGGAACTTCGCGACATACGCCGCCTTTCAGTTTTAGTGGATACCCGAATGAACTATTTAATGGAAAAAAGCCGGACGATCCAGGAATGCCGTGAAAAGATCGAATTTTATAAAACTCAGGAAGGGATGGCCCATCTGGCGAGAGACCAGTATAACCTGGTTTTTCCAGGTGAGCGGATCTATAGAATTGTTGTAACGTCAGATGATACCTTGCCCGAGAATAAACAGTAGCGTATAATACACGGGCATGTGTCCCTGTCTCTTTTTAAGAAAAGAGACCACTTAGACCAAAGGGAGGAGGTGAGTTACGTGCGGCCATACGAAATGATGATTCTTGTCAATGCAGATCTCGAAGAACCTAAAGAAGAGGTTTCTAAAGTGGAAGAGGTCGTACGAAGCCTCGGTGGAGAGCTTTCAAAAACCGATATATGGGGAAAAAGAAAGCTGGCTTATCCAGTAAATGAGCACACCGATGGTTTCTATGCTGTCATGACCTTTAAGCTCAACCCTGACGAAATAACAGAGCTTGAACGATTGCTGAGCTTGCGGCAGAATGTGCACCGGCAGATGATCGTCCGTCTTGACGAAGAATAAGGAGGAGATCTTTTGGCCAGGGGATTCAACAAAGTCATACTTATGGGAAATCTGTCTCGTGATCCTGAAATTCGTTACACTACGTCCAAACAGGCAGTAGCAAGGTTGAACGTAGCTGTTGACCGTCAATGGAAAGGCCGAAGCGGAGAAGTGCAGAACCAGGTCGATTTTATCCCAGTTGTTGTCTGGGGGGCTCAAGCTGAGAACTGCGAACGGTACCTCCGCAAGGGACGTCCGGTTTTGATAGAGGGACGTCTCCAGGTGAGGAGTTACGATGACAAATCAGGTGAACGCCGCTGGATGACCGAGGTAATCGCTGCTTCAGTAATCTTTTTAGGCAGTGCTCCCAGAGATGATGAGAATAAAGGAAGCCCTTATGGTGGAGGAAACGATAATTTTGGAAGTATCCGCGATAAAGGTTTCGGTGGAGAAGAGTTCCCTCTTGACATCTCCGAAATGGGAGAACCTGATTCCGGGGATGATGAAGCAGATATTCCCTTTTAGAGAGGAGGAACAACTATGGCTGTAAGTGGAGGCGCTTCAAAGGGGCCAAGAGCTCCGAGAAGAGGCGGCAAGAGACGGCCAAAGGTTTGTTTTTACTGTGTCGACAAAATTGATTATGTTGACTATAAAGATGTAGAACGCCTGAGGAAGTACATTAGCGAACGAGGCAAGATCATGCCGAGACGAGTTACCGGAAATTGCGCCAAACATCAGCGGCAGCTGACAACAGCAATTAAAAGAGCTCGTTTTATGGCGCTTTTGCCCTACTCTGTAGATTAAACGGCAGAATAATAAGATTTTTCAGGGGGGTGGCCGCGGCTTCTCCCCTTCTTTTTTAAGCACAACTAGTGCGTGAAAGGATGTTTTTGCGTGACACCAACGAGAAGCCTTGTGGAATCATCCCTTCTTGTAGGGCTGGCAGTCGTACTTTTTCTCGCGGCTCAATTTCTTCCTGTCGTCGGAATTGTTTTTTCCTTTCTTTGTCCGGCCCCTCTCGTAGTAATGGGCCTGAGACACGACATAAAAAAGGCCCTTCTTGGTGTAGCTGTAGCTACAGGTCTTATTACGATCTTTATGGGGCCCATAGGTGCGCTGTTCTTTATTCTTGGTTTTGGTGTATTAGGGGTGGGGCTTGGCATTCTTGCAAAACGTTTTACCAGGGGAGTTGAGATTATTCTTTATGGAATACTTCTCTCTCTGGGAAGCAAGTTGCTTCTCATGGTTATCGCGAGCAAAGTAATGGGAGTAAATCCTTTTTCCATAGATCCTGTAGAGGTGGAAACCATGTTCAATAAGATATTCGCCTTCTACGCAGGAAAAGGGCTTTCCCCGGAGACAATTGAATCTATGAAGCAGCAGGTAATGATGTCTCTGAAGATAATTCCCCTTGTTTTTCCCGCACTTCTTACATTAGCCGCCTCTGTTGATTGCTATCTTAGCTACGTCATTAGCAGTGCGGTGATAAGGAGGGTTGGAAGCGGGGTTCTTCCGCCTTTGCCGCCTTTCTCCAACTGGCGGTTCCCAAAAAGTATTTTTTGGGCTCTGCTAGTATCTATGGTTTTTTCTATGGTGGGAATGCAACAAGGGCAGACTAGCCTGCTATTCCGTATGGGGATGAACTTAAAACTCCTTGTCAATATTATTTTTCTACTTCAGGGGTTGTCGGTCATCTGGTATTATCTTTCATTGAAGGGTATAGGGGCTGTTGTTAAATGGATTGCGCTACTACTTATAGTTTTTATCCCATTCCTTTCGAATGTTTCACTGATCCTTGGAGTGGCAGATATGTGGTTTGATTTCAGGTCACGAATCAGGAGGGAATAGCAATGAAGGTGATCTTGAAAGAAGATGTTGCAAAACTTGGCAGTAAAGGCGACCTTATCGAGACATCCGACGGATATGCTCGAAATTACCTTTTTCCAAGAGGTTTGGCGGAAGAGGCAACACCCGCCAAGCTGAAAGAGTGGAAGAAAGTGAAGGAAGCCCGAGAAAGAAAAGAAGAAAAAATGCTGGCCGAAGCTCAGGCAAAAAGCCGGAAGCTTCAAGGGAAGCGGGTTATTGTAAAAGCGAGCGCCGGAGAATCGGGGAAACTTTTTGGAAGCGTAACAAATGGTCATATAGAGGAAGCCCTGAAAAATCAGCTGGATGTATCAATTGATAAGAAAGACATCAGGCTTGATGAAAATATTCGAAATACGGGAAATTATTCCTTTACGGTCAAGCTCTATCAAGGGGTAGAAGCTCGTATGACCGTCAAAGTTGAGGCTGAATAGTAGTGGGTGAAAATATATATAATCGAGTGCCTCCGTCAAGTCTTGAGGCAGAGCGCGCCGTATTAGGGGCTTGCCTTGTTGATAGGGAAGCCCTCAACATGGTGATGGAGACGCTTGTCCCTGATGATTTTTATGATTTAAACCATCGCCTGGCCTTTGATATTATTTGTGATATGGCACAGCGGGATAAACCTGTAGATGCCCTGACCTTCCTGGAAGAGTCAACCAAGCGCGAACTAGTAGAAAAAATCGGAGGGCAGCCCTTTATAGCAGGACTTGTCAACGGTGTGACCACCACTGCAAATGCGGAGTATTATGCCTTGATTGTGAAAGATAAGTCTATACATCGCCGTCTGATCTCTGCTGGAAACACCATTGTTCATCTCGGCTACTCTGAAGAGCGGGAAGTGGACGAGATTCTGGAAGAGGCGGAAAAAGCAGTTTTCGAAATAGCTCAGAAGAGGAACAGAACGAATTTCAGACCCATCTCTGATGTGTTAGGCAAAACATTCCAGATCATAGAAACCCAGTATCGAAAATCCGATCAGGATGTAACCGGTTTTTCTACCGGTTTTTATCAATTCGACAGAATGACAGGAGGCCTGCAGCCTGGCAGCCTTAATATCATAGCTGCCCGTCCCTCTATGGGGAAAACGGCATTGGCCTTGAATATCGCCCAATATGGTGGAGTTGAACGAAAGGAGCCTATCCTCATTTTCAGTCTTGAAATGAGCGCTGAGCAGCTTGTCCAGAGGATGCTCGGATCTGAAGCCAAGGTGAATATTCATGACATTAGAAATGGTTCCTTTGCTGAAAAGGACTGGGAAAAACTTGCCGATGCCGCTGGCCGTCTCTCTCAGGCCCCACTTTTTATAGACGATAGTTCAATGCTTTCCACTCTCGAATTTAGGGCCAGGGCCAGACGGTTCAAATCCCGTTTTGAAAATCTGGGACTCATAGTGGTTGACTACCTTCAGCTCATGAGTTTTGCTCGCCGCATCGATAGCAAACAGCAGGAAGTCGCGGAAATATCGAGGGCCTTAAAGGGAGTGGCTCGTGAGCTTGATGTTCCAGTTATAGCCCTTTCCCAGCTTTCCCGCGCAGTGGAACAGCGAAACGAGAAAATGCCCCAGCTGTCTGACCTTCGCGATAGTGGCGCTATAGAGCAGGACGCCGACTTGGTCATGCTCTTATACCGGCCTGGATATTATGACACGGCAGCCTCTCCAGAAGAAGAAGATAACAGGGCAACCATCCGGATAGCCAAACATCGTAATGGGCCTACAGGCGACGTGAATCTTGTGTTCTTAAAAGAATATACAAGATTTGTAAATGTTGAAAGAACCTTCATGTAGCAGGTCAGTAAGTTGCGAAGACAGGCTATGGATAGAATAAACAAAATGAAAGATCCGTCTTTCTCTAATGAAAGCCCCTCATTTTTAATGGAGGGCTTTTTATTTTCCTGCTTTTTTGCCATGCTCATTTTCCCAAATATGGTTTTCTCAGGCAACCACTGGTTTCAGAGCTTACATCTTCTAAAATGGGTTACGGCTTTTGTTCCCATTGCTCTGATAGTATTGGTTCTTTGGGCCAGTTCTTTTAATAAAAGGGTCGTTTTTTTCTTTTCTGTTGACTTCTTCGCCCTTATATGGCTTGCCTTTTTGGTTTATATAACATTGCAGCCTCTTTGGGTTCCCATATCTTCCCCCCCAACATTCTTGCGAAGCTGGTTCTTCTTCGCCGGGCTTTGGGTTCTTTATGTTGTTGCTTCGAATTTTTTCTCTATGGAGTTTCTCTCTTTTATGTTGTGGGGAAGTGCCATTAGCGGTACTTTGAGCGTTTTTTTCGCAGAATTGCAGCTTCGGGGAATGAATGGCTTCTTTCCTTTTATTCTAGCTACACCAGGACATTACATCGCTAATACCGGTCAACAAAACATGTTAGGGCTGTGGCTGGCTATTTGTGTACTTAACACCATGTATCTTTATATAAAAAAGAAAACTATTGTTTCAGGTATCCCGATCATCATTTTTATGGCGGTGATAGAGTGGGGGCTTTGGAATACCACAAGCCGCTCCGCAATTTTTGGAATTGGGGCGGGCATCATCTTTATGCTGATAATGTCATTGAGGACCCAGTCTAGGGAGATTCAGAAGAAATCTTTAGCAGTGATTCTTATTTTTTTTGTCATACTGGGAGTTACCATTGAAATGAATAAGGGGAGAATAGGGACCCTGAGGCAAAAATTTGCAGATGTTCTTGAGAATCCGGCTTCCGTTGGCAAAAGAGACAGCATCTGGCTTACTTCTTGGTATATGTTTCGATCCCACCCCCTTCAGGGGGTAGGTCTAGGCCAGTATAAATGGCATTATCTAGAAGCTCAGCGCTCTATGCGTGCTCTTCACCCTGAAAAAGCCTGGCAATTCACTTACTGGGCCCATAATGAATACCTTCAGTGGTTATGTGAAACAGGGATTGTGGGGGGATTGTGGCTTTTGCTTCTTGCAGGTTGGTGGCTCTGGAGTTTTGGGGGGATAATATGGAGAAAAATTCGTCTCCCTCATGAGATTTTGTGGGGAACATCTCTTATCGCTCTTATTTTAGGCACAGGTCTATGGACCCGCCCTTTCCATCGTATCGAAAACGTTCTATGGATGGTTGTGGCTTTTGCGATAGCCAATAAGGAGATTCTTGGCACCCAGCCGTTGTTTTCTTTTTTTAGAAAAAGCAAGAAAGCTTTTTTTACTCTGCTTGGCGTGGGTGTCCTTTTGGGGCTTCTATTCCTTGGTCAAGGTATGTACGGGGATTATCTTTTGAGCTCTTCCTTCAATGTTAAGGACGTGGATTTGCAGAGAGACTATCTAGAAAGGGCCGGCAAATCTTTTATGGTGCAAGATCTTGCTCAAAAGCAATTGGCCTATCATTACTTAAATACGGGAGAGCGTCTGCGGAATCCGCAAATGGTCTCCGCGGGGCTCAACCGTCTTTATGATGTTTTTCAACACGAACCTCATGGAAAGGATCTAGGTATCCTTTTAAACTGGGGGCACAGGTTGAATAACGAAACCCTTCTCAATGAACTGTCTCCTTATACCCAATAAAGGGGACAGAAATATATCCATCACTGTCCCCTTTATTACGTTGCCTGGTTTATGAAATGTAAAGCAGATCCCTATAGGTAGGATAGGGCCAGACACTGGCTGCAGTTATAGACTCGGCAGCATCGCACATGCCCCTGATGGCTTCGTACAGGGGCAGGCCCTCTTCGGTGAGTACCTGGGCCTGCTTCTCTATGGGCTTGTCCTGAATGGTTTTGCGCAGGTTGTCAAGGTGTTCAATAGAGGTGAGAAGTCCGCTTTTCAATGTGCAGAGACGTTCGGTAAACCCCATCCAGGGCTGAGTATCAATATTGATCTTGCCCTCAATGGCAGAAAGGGACTGGCCTTCTAAAACTATCTGTTTTGTAAGGGCTGGCAGAATTCCTTCCCATACCATAGAGTGCAAAATTCCCATCTCGATCTCCACAGTCTTTATATATTGTTCAAGTCTTATTTCATAATAGGCTGACGTTTCTCTGTCTGTCATAACATGAAGATCAGATAAAAGTTGACGGTGTTCTGGCACAAGATAGAGGGCCAGGGCCTCAGGCGTAGTGTTGGCAATGGAAAGGCCTCTCCTTCGCGCTTCGTCATGCCACTCCTGGCTATAGGCATTTCCTTCAAAACGGATGTTCCTGCTTTCTTGAGCGGCATATCGAATGGCTTCAAGGGCCGCATCCACCACATCTCCCCCACCAAGGCGCGCTTCGATCCTAGAGCACATCTGGTCAAGCCCCCACGCCCAGATGCTTAAGATCATGGTGAGAGGGCCGGCGATGGATTGCGATGCTCCAGGGGCCCTGAACTCAAATTTGTTGCCGGTAAAGGCTATAGGCGCCGTTCTGTTCCTATCCGTATTGTCAGCCCGAATCTCTGGCAAACGATTGAGTCCCAGGTCTATAAGGCTTTTCCCTGGAAAAGACTCAGGAAGACCCTGTTCGATTCGTTCCATAATCGTGGCAAGGGTGTTTCCAAGATATACGCTCATAATAGGCGGCGGAGCCTCGTGTCCGCCAAGACGGTGCATGTTTCCCGGCGAGGCTATGGATGCCCGAAGCAAAGGGCTGTAGCGGGAAAGCCCAAGAAGAAGAGCGGAAAGAAAGGTCAAAAACTGAATGTTCTTCCGATGGTTGGTAGACGGTTTCAAAACGTTCTTCCCATCGCTGTCCTGTATTGAGAAATTAATATGCTTTCCGCTCCCATTCAGACCAGCGAAAGGTTTTTCATGAAGCAGGAGCATAAGATCGTGGCGGCGGGCCATCTTCCGCATGGTTTCCATAACAAGTTGGTTCTGATCGCAGGCGAGGTTCGCTTCAGAGAATTGAGGGGCAAATTCGAATTGGCAGGGAGCCGCTTCGTTATGGCGAGTGGTGATAACGACCCCAAGACGATAGAGATCGCGCTCTACATCTTCCATATAGGCGAGGACCCTGGGGGGGATGGCTCCAAAATAGTGATCTTCCATCTGTTGCCCTTTAGGGGGTTGGCAGCCAATGATCGTGCGGCCGCAGAATTGAAGATCTGGGCGCTTGCGAGCTCTTTCACCATCCACAAGAAAGTATTCCTGTTCAGCCCCTACCGTAACCTTGGCCCACCGTAATCCGCGGTTCCCAAAAAGCTTGAGAAGACGAAGGGCCCTGCTTTCTACCGCATCGAGAGATTTCATCAGAGGAGTCTTGAGGTCAAGGGGGGTGCCATCGTAGGATATAAAGACAGAGGGGATGCACAGTGTTCCCCCTTTACGGCTAGTGACAACAAATGCTGGACTTGTGGGATCCCAGGCGCTGTATCCTCGCGCTTCAAAGGTGGAGCGAATGCCGCCGGAAGGGAAAGACGAGGCATCCGGTTCACTTTGTACTAATTCCTTTCCCTTAAAAGACTCCATGGGCAGCCCATTTTCATCTGCTGAAAGGAAAGCCATGTGTTTTTCAGCGGTGAGATCTGTGCGGGGGTGGAACCAGTGGGTATAGTGAGTGGCTCCTTTTGATAACGCCCATTCTTTCATGGCAGCTGCCACCATATCCGCAATACTGGCATCTAGTTTCTGCCCAACCTCGATAGATGCGATGAGAGTATCGTATATATCCCTTGGGAGGCGCTCTCTCATGGCTCTTCTGTCAAAAACATACATCCCGAAAATATCCCGCGGCTTATCGTATGGCATCATAATCCCTTCTCACTTATAGAGTGGATATTACAAAAAAATGATGCTGATTTATAGCACCAAAAATAAACGGAGTCAATAGTTTTCATATTTAATGTTTAAAAAATAGATTGGTGCGTATAAAAGGTGGATAAAGAGGTTTTTGGAGTATAAGGAGCTATGATTAATCATGTTATTTGAGAAAATTCATGCTTAAAGAAGAGCCTATGATTTCATGCTTGCCCTGAAAACCATGAAGGTATATTTTCTCAGCGAGGGAGAGGGGGTTTTTTGGTGTAAAATCTAATAGACAATATATTAGAAAGAAAGGAGCTTAGACACAATGCTTCTTAAAAAAGAATTTGTATTCGATGCCGCCCATAACCTAATCCATTACAAGGGGAAGTGCGAAAAACTTCATGGCCATACCTATCGCATGGTAGTGATCATTGAAGGCATACCAGACCATGAAGGCATGGTCATTGATTTCTGTGAAGTTTCTTCCCTCGTTAAAGAGCGGGTCATTTCACGTCTTGACCACGCGTATATCAATGATATTATCCCCCAGCCTTCGGCGGAAAATATTGCGGTATGGGTCTGGAAAGAAATAGAGGGTTTTCTGCGACGACCTAACTGCCATTTGGAGGCAGTAGAAATTTGGGAGACAGCGACCAGTGGAGTAGTCGTTAGAAAGGAAGACATCAATGCGTGACGTGCAGAACGAGCGAGACTCAAGAAAAATTCCCATTGACCTTGTGGGGGTGAGAAACCTCTCTTACCCCATTATAGTTCTCGATAGACAGCAGAATGAGCAGCGAACAGTGGCGGAGATCTCCATGGCTGTTTCCTTGCCCCATCACTATCGGGGCACACATATGAGTCGTTTTATTGAAGTTCTTGAGGAATTCCAGGGGAAAGTGACACTTTCACAAATGGAGCATATTACGGAGCATCTTCGGAAGGTCCTTCACGCAGACCGGGCTGAGATCACTTTTCAATTTCCCTATTTTATGCGCCGTTACGCCCCGGTAACCAATCTTCCAAGTTATTCCCGTTATGATGTGACATTCTGGTCTCAGAAATCGGATACCTTTGATCTTGTGACCACAGTTTCAGTTCCTGTACAGACACTGTGTCCCTGCTCAAAAGAAATCTCTGAGGCGGGTGCCCATAATCAGCGGGGCAGAATAGACATATCAGCCCGCATGAAAAATTTTGTCTGGATCGAAGAGCTTGTTGAAATTGCAGAACGCTGCGGTTCTGCTCCTCTTCACACTTTGCTGAAAAGAGAAGATGAAAAATATGTAACAGAGGAGGCCTATAACAACGCTAAATTCGTAGAAGACGTGCTCCGTGACACGGCCTTGGCACTTGAAGCTGAACCCCGCATATCCTGGTACAAAGTGAGAGTGGTCAGCTCTGAAAGCATTCATAATCACGATGCTTTTGCAGAGCTTGAAAGACATGTGGCTCATGGGGGGTCCATATGAATATACTCTTTGGGGACAAGGCCTTTCTGCGATTGAGGGATAGTCTTTTTCCTGCTTTTAAGGAACATTCTCTGGATGTGGCAGGCGACGGAGAACTCGAGCAGAAACTTCCATGGGCGGATGTGCTTGTCATCCGTCCTATGAATATTACAAAAAGTCTTCTCCAACATGGAACAAACCTTAAAATGGTTCAGCAGTGGGGTGCGGGTGTGGAAGGCCTTAACATTCAGGACTGTACGGATTTGGGCATATATGCCTGCAACATACCATCCAGGGGCACTGGTAATGGGGAAGGAGTTGCAGAAATGGCCATTCTCCATATGATGCTTCTAGGAAGGCGATATCATCGATCCCGAGAAAAACTCTTGGAGGGCAAGGTCTTTACACCTCCAGGGACAGTTCTGTGGGGCAAAAAAGCCTGTGTCATCGGTCTTGGCAATCTGGGACACTGTCTGGTAGAGCGTTTGAAGGGCCTTGGGATGACTGTGGCAGGAGTCAACCGCACCTATAGGGACGAGTTCTTCCAATGGGGCGTAGACACCTTCCACCTTTTGACAGAAATAGAAAAGGCAGTGACTGGATGCCGGTTTGTCATTGTTGCCCTGGCATTGACGCCCGAAACGAGGCATACTATTGGCGAGTCTTTTTTTCAGGCTATGGACAGAGATGCCTTTTTTATTAATGTAGCTCGTGGAGATATTGTGGAACGGGAAGCTTTTGACAAGGCTATCCAAAATCAATGGATTGCCGGGGCGGGGCTTGATGTATTTTGGAACGAGCCGCCCGATATTGCCGACCCCATCCTTCACCATCCTCTCATAACAACTACTCCTCACGTTGGCGGGGTAACAGATGCTTCCTTTCAGGGTGCCGTTGACTTTATAGTAGAAAACATCAAAAGGCTGTCAGATGGACGTGAACCATGTTCTTGTCTCAATGTCCAAGATATTAACAGAAGGAAGACGCTGTAATCGATGAATTTTAATTTTGGGGAAAAAAGAAAAGCCGTTGCCTATGGAGTTATGGTTTTATGTTTTATAACGGCAGCCATATGGGTTTATGGGCTTTGGTGGCGTAATTATGAGGTGACCCACCCTCGTATCACTCAGGCTGTTCCTCATTCTTATGAGGAAGAAATGCCTTTTTCAGGAATGCTTTTATGGGAAGAAATCATTGTAACCACCCCAGTTGGGGGAAATGTGGCCTATACTGTTCCTGAAAGTGGTGGGAGAGTGAGTCAGGGAGATGTCATAGCAACTGTGGGTGAAGAATCACGTCAACAGCTTCGCGCGCCCCTGACAGGCTACTTTGTTCCCGGTCTCGATGGCTTTGAGGGGAGATTAAGTTATCAGTCCCTTTGGGCGGGAGAAGACAGGATTCCCCAAACCCCAGAGCTTTCGCTCTTTTCAATGGGACATACAGCAGAGAGGGGTGGCTTTATTGGAAAGCTTATCCCCATGCCTCAGGAGTTAAGAGCGGTAGGGTATGCGGATTTGACTCCAGCCCTTGATAAACAGTTAAAGCGGGGATTGATATCTTTACGTCGCGGTCCTAAAGACCCTCTGTACCAAGCGGAAGTACGGGTTGTGAGAAAAATGGGACATAGGGTGAAATTATATCTTTCCCTTCCCTTTTTTCCTGTTAATATTGTTAAAAAACGTTCTGTATCGTATCTTATTTCTACAGAAGAGCATGTTGGCGTGTCCATTCCCCAATCTGCTGTCATTTCGCGAGAGGGCAAATTAGGCGTCTTTATTGTGGAGGGAAATTACGCCAGATTTAAAGAGGTCAAAGGCATTCCCCTGACAGATCATCTTTTTTTCATTACAAGTGGACTTCAGCCAGGGAATATCGTTATTCTTAAAGCAGATCATGCCAGGGAGGGCAGAGTAGAGCTATGGTAACTATAGACATACGTAAAAATGTAGAACTTATTCGCAACAGTATCGAGGAAGGCGCTGCCAAAAGTGGGCGCCAGGCTCATGAGATAAAACTTATTGCCATAACAAAAAACCACGCGGTGGAAGAAATGGTAACGGCCATTCGGGATGCTGGCATTATGTACATTGGAGAGAACCGGGTTCAGGAGGCCCAGACAAAAATATGTTCGTGGCCTGAGGAGGTTCAGGCTCAATGGCACCTTGTGGGCCATCTTCAGCGGAACAAGGCGCGGAAGGCCCTTGAAATATTTCATACGATACAGTCATTGGAGTCCGAATCCCTTGCAGAGAGACTGGAACGCATATGTGTAGAAATGAACCGCACCGTCCAGGTGCTGCTAGAGGTAAATACGTCTGGAGAAACATCTAAACATGGTGTTGCGCCAAAGGATGTACAAGCACTTCTTGATTTTGTAATAGAAAAGTGTCCCTCTCTACATGTAGCTGGTTTTATGACCGTCGGCCCCCTTACAGATGATGAAAACAGAGTAAGGGAGGCTTTTGCGCTGCTCAGGAACCTGCGAGATGATCTGAGCTCTTCCACGGGAGTGTCCTTGCCGGAGCTTTCCATGGGTATGAGTGGAGATTTTCAGTGGGCCATTGAGGAGGGTAGTACCATGGTTCGGATCGGGACGGCTATTTTTGGTCCCCGATCATATTGACCGCTCTAATTACAGGAGGTGGTTCAATGTTTGAGCGCCTGATGGCTATGCTGGGGCTTGCCGAATACGACTATGATGATGTGGGGAACGAGGCAGCTCTGGAAGTACCGGTTCGTACCGAAGAAGATCTGGAGGAACGGCAGAAAAGGGTATTAAAAACTCCTCCCACCCAGGCACAAATAGTGATTTGCCGGGGTGAACTCTGCCTTGACCGGAGGGAAGAACTTGGAGAAGCTCTTCATAGAGGACTTATGGTCATTGTGGATTTGCGAAACATGGAACGGGATGTTGGGCAAAGCGTACTTGATTTTTTATGTGGAGTTGCATTTGCAATGCGTGGAGATGTGGTGCGAGTGTCGCCTGGAGTTTTTATAGCTTCTCCGCGTAAGGGGATAACAGAGGAATGGAAGGAGGAACATCGTGCCTGATCTTATAACGGCCCTTGATATTGAAAGTAAGACTTTTTCAAGATCTATTCGCGGGTATGACCCCGATCAGGTTGATGAATTTCTCGATCAAATAGCAGAAACTCTTCGTCTGATGGCTCAGCAGATAACAGACCTGGAGCGGGAAGCCTTGCTCTATGAAGGGCAATTAAAAGAGTATAACAATCTGAAAGACACATTGCAGGAAACTCTTCTTATGGCTCAGAAAAGTGCTGAAGCCAAAACGGAAGCGGCGAAACAGGAGGCCGACGCGATTATTTCTGAAGCTCGGGCCAAAAGTGAGCGCATAGTGTTCGAGGCTATGAACGAGCGGGATCTTCATCGGCGGGAAGCTGCTAGTTTTGCAGACCTGAAGCGGGTATTCAAAGGAGATATGGTGGCTCTTTTATCGAAATTCTCTTCCATACTTAACTCCATTGAAGACAAACCGGAGGAGAGTTAAAGGGAGTGACGGAGAAAAAATTGCATCAGCAGTCTGTGCGCTATATTAAAGGGGTAGGGGCGGTAAGAGAAAAGCAATTGAACCGCCTTGGCATTCAGACTGCTGAAGATTTGATTCTATTTTTCCCACGCCGTTACGAAGACAGAAGAGGTTTAACCTCTTTGGCCAAATTGAGGCCGGAAACCACAGTTTCACTTCTTGTCCGCGTCGTAGCGGTAGAAAAGCGTCAAACATCCAGGAAAGGATTTGTCATTATTCAGGGACTTATGACAGACGGTCAGGATTTTCTTCGCGCAGTCTGGTTCAATAGAAAAGGACTGGAACGCTTGCTTACGCCAGGCAAAGAGGTTGCCTTGTATGGTCCAATAGATTGGAAATACGGACATCTTCAGATCACAAATCCTGAATTTGAAATCATAGAAGAAGGGGAAAGCCCTGAATCTATTGGTCAAGTGGTGCCAATCTATCCACTTACTGCTGGATTGCATCAGCGGTGGTTTCGCAAGCTCATTCGTTTTTGTCTTGATAATAGCCCATTTATTTTTGATCCGTTACCTGATTTTTTACGATTGAAACATGCTTTCCCTCCCCTCTATGACTCTATTCTAGAAATGCATTACCCCCAGGGGCGTGAAAGCTGGAAAAAGGCGAGAGATCGCCTGGCCTATCAGGAGCTCTTTGTGCTTCAGACAGGTATGGCTCTCCGACGAGGAGAGCGGTCCCGTCTGGCTGAAAAAGCTCCAATACTGCCAGAGAGCGGAAGACTGAAAGAGCGTTTCCTGAAAGAAATCTTTCCCTACCCTCTCACGGAAGCTCAGAAGAAAGTTTCTCTAGAAATAAGTCAGGATATGGCCCTTAATATCCCCATGCATCGCCTTCTTCAGGGGGATGTGGGGTCTGGCAAAACAGCAGTAGCTGTTCTGGCCCTCCTTCAAGCTGTGGAGGGAGGGTACCAGGGGGCTTTTATGGCTCCTACAGAAATATTGGCTCAACAACACTACTACAGGTTGCATTCTTTTCTGGAGCCCTTGGGGGTTTCGGTGGTGCTGCTCATAGGTTCTTTGAAAAACAGGGCGAGGGAATTGACATTGCAAAAGATCAGCACAGGTGAGGCCCACGTTGTGGTAGGAACTCACGCCCTGTTTTCTGACCCCGTCACCTTTTCAAATCTAGGGTTTGCCGTCATAGATGAACAGCATCGGTTTGGCGTGCTGCAAAAAAACGCCCTTCGCGCCAAGGGGGCCAATGAGGGGCAAGCTCCTCATATATTGGTCATGACAGCTACGCCTATTCCACGGACCCTCACCCTTTCAGTCTATGGGGATCTTTCTGTTTCAGTCATTGATGAAATGCCGCCAGGCAGAACACCCATACAGACGAGATGGCTTAAGAAAAAAGAAGAGGGACGGTTGTGGGCCTTTATACGGGAGAGGTGCTCCGCCAGGGAAAGGATATACTGGGTTTGCCCTCTCATAGATGAAAGTGAAACCCTTTCAGTGGCTTCGGTAACTGAGAGGTACGAATATCTCAAGAAACTTTTCCCGGATCTGAACGTAGGTCTTTTGCATGGTCAGCTTCCATCGAGTGAAAAAGAAACCATAATGAGGAGTTTTGCGAGGGGGCATCTTGACTTAATCGTTTCTACCACGGTTATTGAAGTAGGAGTTGATGTCCCCCAGGCCACTGTGATGGTCATAGAAGATGCTGATCGTTTTGGTCTCTCCCAACTTCATCAGCTTCGCGGGAGGGTGGGAAGGGGCGGGAACCAGAGCTACTGCGTTCTATTGAGCAATCCAACCACCAGGGAAGGTGTAGAAAGACTCAAGGTTATGTGTGCCACCACCGACGGTTTTAAAATAGCGGAAGCTGATTTGAGGCTTAGGGGACCGGGTGAGGTGTGTGGCGTCAGGCAGCATGGAATTACAGATTTCAGAGTGGCAGATCTCTTAAAGGATCGTTCTCTGCTCGACATGGCTAGAAAAGATGCTTTCAGTCTTGTGGAATGTGACCCTCGCCTTTCTGAAGAACAGGGACTTCTAGATTATGTTTTGAGAACGGTGGGAAAAAACCTTGAATTGGCGGGAATAGCATGAGTGACCGGAATCTTGAAAACTATCTTCAGCGATTGTTAACCCGTGGAGCCTATACATGTTGGCAAATACACGATAAACTCATAAAAAAGGGTGCAGCTGAAGAAGAAGCGGATAAATTAGTTGAGCAGTACAAAGAATTAGGCTTTCTTGATGATGAAGCTTATAGTATTCTTTTTGTGGCATCCCATAGAGGCTGGGGTGACCGGAAGTTGCGGGATGAGTTGCGCAGGCGAAAGGTGGCTCGCTGCGTGATTGAGAAAGTGCTTGAGGAGGCAGAGTCTGACGAAGTCCAGCGCGCCTGCATCTTAGCAGGAGAATGGAAAGACCATGATATTGACCCTCGTAGAATATGGGGGCGGTTGGTTCGTCGGGGTTTTTCTCCCAGTTCTTGCAGAATTGCTTTAGAAAGGACTTGTGAGCCCTTCTTTTGACCTGTAAAATAGAACCCTCAGCACTACGTGTGCAGTCTCCATTAAATATGACAGCACCTTGATAATAAAATGAGGAGTGATTGGCCAATTATGCAAATTATGACTGCTATTATAGGAATAGCTGCAGGCCTTGCTGCTGGAGTTGCAGCAGGGTTTATGCTTTCAAAAACTATTGGAGCAAAACATCTTGAAAACGCCAAACTAAGGGCAGAAACAATTCTTAAAGAGGCGGTTCAAGAAGGGGAACAGCGTAAACGGGAGAAATTGACAGAGGCCAGGGAAGAATCTTATAAACTTCGCCAGGAACTGGAAAGGGAGAACAAAGAGCGCCGATCGGAGCTGCAGAGAGCAGAACGGCGACTCGAACAAAAAGAAGAGAACCTCGATAAGAAAATTGACCGTATGAGCCATAAGGAAGAAGAGCTTCGCCTCCAAAAGGAAGAAGTGGAGAAGCAGTCGGCAGAAATAGAGCTTATTCGTCTTGAGCAAGTCAAACGCCTTGAAGAAATCGCTGAAATGTCCAGAGAAGACGCTCGTCAGGTTCTATTAAAAGAGACAGAAGAGAATGTCCAGCATGACTTGGGGATGTTGATTAAAGATCTGGAAGAAAAGACACGGCGTGATGCGGATAAGAAAGCTAAGGAAGTGCTCGTAACAGCAATACAGAGGTGTGCGGTTGAGCAGACATCAGAAGTAGCGGTAAGCGTAGTTCCTTTGCCTTCAGATGAGATGAAGGGTCGTATTATCGGACGGGAAGGTCGAAACATCCGTTCTTTTGAAACTCTGACAGGAGTGGACCTCATAGTGGACGATACGCCTGAAGCTGTTACGTTAAGCAGTTTCGATCCAGTGCGAAGAGAAGTAGCCCGTCTTTCACTTGAAAGGCTTGTGGCTGATGGGCGCATTCATCCAGCCCGAATAGAAGAACTTGTTGAAAAAGCGACCAGCGACGTCGAAGAGCAGATTCTTGAAGCGGGAGAAACGGCCCTTCTAGAAACTGGCATTAAAAACATGCACGATGAGTTGGTATGTCTTATTGGCCAGCTTCGATTCCGTTACAGTTATGGGCAAAATGCCCTTCAGCACAGCCTTGAGGTTTCTCACTTATCGGGAATTATAGCAGGAGAACTGGGGCTGGACGAAGAGATGGCCCGACGTGCCGGGTTGCTCCATGACATAGGAAAAGCTGTGGACCATCAGATTGAAGGCCCTCATGCTCTTATTGGATCTGATCTGGCAAAGCGCTACGGAGAAACACCAGAAATCATCAATGCCATAGCTGCCCATCACGAGGATGTGGAGCAGACTTCTGTATATGATGTTATAGTTGCTGCAGCTGATGCGGTGAGCGCATCTCGCCCCGGGGCCAGACGAGAGAGTCTTGATGCGTATATACGCAGACTTGAAAAACTTGAGGAAGTGGCAAAGTCATTTAAAGGGGTAAGCAAGGCTTTTGCCATTCAGGCTGGACGAGAGGTGCGAGTCATTGTTTCACCGAATGTAACGGATGAAGGGGTGGTTTACAAGACGGCCTATGACATTGCTCGAAAGATAGAAGAGGAAATGAAGTATCCCGGTCAGATTAAAGTTACAGTGACCAGGGAGGTTCGGGCAACAGAGTACGCGAAATAGGCCCTTTATGTTATGAGGATACTTTTCGTTGGTGATATTGTAGGGCGGCCGGGACGAAAGATCTTTTCGGCCCTGTTGCCTCTTCTAAGAAAAGAGTTTTCCAAAATTGATTTCGTGATCGTAAACGGAGAAAATGCAGCTGCTGGCAAAGGACTGACCGATAAGATCATGAATGAACTATTCGCTGCCGGGGTGGATGGCATTACCTCTGGCAACCACATATGGGATCGGTCTGATTTCTTTACGGTTCTTGACGGAGAGCCAAGAGTAATAAGACCGGCGAACTATCCTCCGGGATGCCCGGGGTTGGGATGGACCGTTCTTTCTAAGAATGGAATGAAGTTAGGACTCATAAACTTGCAGGGACGGGTCTTTATGCCTGATATAGATTGTCCCTTTCGCAAGGCTGACGAAGTTCTAGAAACGTTTGCAGACGTGCCGGTGCTTGTGGATTTTCATGCAGAGGCCACTTCTGAAAAGCGAGTGTTGGGATTTTATCTGGACGGCAGGGTTTCGGCTTTTCTGGGAACTCACACCCATGTCCAGACAGCTGATGAAGAGATTCTTCCAGGGGGAACGGCCTATATTTCTGACGTGGGGATGACGGGATCCTTTCAAAGCGCCATAGGTATGACACTTGAAAGTGTTCTACCCCGGTTCCTTACGAGTCTCCCATCCCGTTTTCAGGTGGCAAGTGGTGACCTCCGTCTCAATGCTGTGATAGTCGATGTGGATAATGAAACAAAAAAGGCTGTGTCAATACAGCGAATAGCCAGGTCCCTTTGTGAAACAGAGGCCTGATGGAAGTAAAATATAAAAAGGGGAACTCTCCTAGTCTGGAGAGTTCCCCTTTTTATATTTGTTGCTTTCTTTAGCAAATGCGCGGCAGCATTTCACCAACAGGCATATCCACAACCCTCATTCCGCCTATTTCCGTTTGAAGGGCCACCATCCCTGCGTGATCTTCTGTCACAGTTCCAATAACAGCGGCTTCCTCGCAGAGAGAGCTTTCTCGCAAAAGCCCCAAGGCCCTGTCAGCGTCATCAGGAGCTACCGCAATGGCAGCGCATCCTTCACAGGCAAGGTAGAGAGGGTCGAAGCCTAGAATATCACAAACTGATTGTACGGCTATCCTTATAGGAATCTGTTTTTCCACCAGGGTGATTCCTATATTGCGCCCTTCTGCCCACTCGCACATAACAGTTCCTAATCCGCCCCGGGTACAATCCCGCATGCAACGTAACCCTTTCAGGGCCAATAGGGGCTTTAAAGCTGGCCAGAGAGGGGCGCAGTCGCTTTTCAGGTCTTCTGGATTGAGATTGAACCGACTGGCACCTATGGCCGCTCCATGTCGTCCTATGGATGTGCTTGCAATAATCTTGTCTCCCGACTGCAAGCGGTCCATTCCCAAAGGTTCTTCCGTAATCTGTTCTCCCACAGCGCAGGTGGTAATGAAAAGACCTTCCACATGTCCTTTAGGAACAACTTTTGTATCACCGGCAACCAGCTGAATGTTAAGATCTTCGCAAACGCGGGCGGCGCTCTTCATATACCGCGCGAGCTCAGCCATGTGAAGTCCTTCCTCTGCGACTACGCTCATGGCTATAAAACGAGGGAGCACCCCTCGTACCGCCAAATCATTGGCACTTCCGCAAATCGCTAGTTCCCCAATATCACCGCCAGGGAAATCCCTGGGAGAAACTGTAAAACTGTCAATTGTGACGCCAATTTTCCCCCAGATGAGAGCACAATCCTCCAGGTTTGATGTAAGGTTCTGCTCAGGGAAAACTGAAAGAATGGTCTGTATTAGATTTTGTGTTAGTCGTCCGCCGCTTCCGTGGCCGAGGGTGACCTTTTCCAGGGGGATGCACCTCCTCTATTATATTTATAATAGGCCGAACATGATCCTTCACTTGAAACCATACATGGGCCCACAGGTGTCATGGGGGTGCATGCAGCAGCAAAAAGAGGGCATTTCAAGGGGGTTATGTGTCCAGCCAACACATCCCCACAACAACAGCCTGCAGGCGGTTTAGGAGTGGGAATGGTTATTCCAAAGCGCAGAAGGGCATCAAAGGCTGCAAACTCATCTTTCAGGGCATATCCGGAAGATGGAATGAGCCCTAATCCCCGCCATCGAGCGGAACAAGGAGTGAAAACTTTTGAAATCAAATCCAGGGCTTTCTGGTTTCCTTCTGGTCTCACTGCTCTGGGGTAAAGAGAATGGAGGGCCGTCTCTCCATTTGAATGCTGAAAGACCAGATCCGCTATGGCTAAAAGAATATCCATGGGTTCAAAACCTGCAATGGCACAGGGGACGCCATAGTGATCGGCTAGAAAGCGATAGGCTTTGTGACCTAAAATAACACTTACATGGCCAGGCAGTATAAAACCGTTAATCTTTAGATCAGGGTCTTTGACCAGTTGCTCAAGTACTGGCGGCGTCTGTTTATGATAGACAAGGATTGAAAAGTTTGTGATATTCTTTTCTGTAGCTTCTAGTATGGTTGCGGCAGTGGCAGGAGCTGTCGTTTCAAAACCGACGGCCAGAAAGACGATCTCGCGCTCTGGATTGTCCTCGGCAATTGATAAAGCCTGAGCGGCACTTGTTATAAGCCTGACATCTTTTCCATCGCTTTTCCGTTCCGAAAGAGAGCCTCGTGTTCCCGGTACGCGAAGCATATCCCCATATGTTGCCATAGTAATATCAGGCATGTCGAGAAGGTTTATGGCACAATCTATTTCCCCCTGGTCTGTTACGCAAACAGGGCATCCCGGTCCAGAGATCAGAGAAAGGCCTGGAGGAAGAACAGAGCGAATGCCAGAGCGAAAAATAGAAACGGTATGAGTACCGCAAACCTCCATGAAAGTCAGTGGTTTTGTGAGACGCTGGCCGATGGCTTCTATTACATGGTGCGCCGTATAAGAAGCTTCGATCTGGCCAGGCTTCCTATCAAAGGGTGACATGGCTTTTTTCTGAGTAGAGATGTATCTCATTCCAGAGGGCCTGTAATTCTATAGAGTCATTTTCTTCAAGTTTTTCGATGGCAAATCCGGCATGAACAAGCACTGTATCGCCAATATCGGCAGAGTCTATCAAGTCAACGCGAACTTCTACCTGTACAGAACCAGCAGTAGCTAAAACGGTATTATGGTCTAAAATTCTTTCAATAGTGTGGGGAACCGCAAGACACATCTTGCCAATCACTCCTTTCAGTGTATAATTCTACTCCATATTGCCCCTAACGCAATGGACAGAAAAAACAATCGGATATTTCAATCCTATATTTTTCAATGAAGGACTACAATTTTTAACCTCTTGATGTATAATTAAAACACCTTTTATATTTCTTGAATAATGTCAATTTTTGCTATTTTGCATACTTGACAGTGTTTCTGAAAATTCATGCGGGAGGTGAGGGAGCAAAAAATATCATATTTATTTATAGACGAGTGTCGATGGTTATGAGAGATCACCGGCGCGAGCTGGTGAAAGAGGACCAAATGAAAAAGGGGGGTTATGCGGAACATGAGCAATAATGGAGAAAGAGAACAGTGGGGAAGTAGAATAGGATTTATTCTTGCAGCGGCCGGCTCAGCCGTAGGGCTTGGTAACATTTGGAGGTTTCCTTATATTACCGGTCAATATGGTGGCGCGGCCTTTGTTTTTCTTTATGTAGCACTTGTTTTCGTTATCGGTTTCTCAGTTATGCTTGCGGAAATAGCCATAGGTCGTCGTGCCCAGCTCAATGCCGTGGGCTCCTTTAAAAAACTTAAGGGGGGCGCGTGGCCTCTCGTGGGTTGGATGGGTGTCGCAGCCGGGTTTATAATTCTGTCTTATTATGCTGTCATCGGCGGCTGGACTATTAAGTACTTTATTATCACGTGGACGGGGCTTATGGAGGCCGGCGCAGCAGGGAAGGCTGGAGATGTATTTGGCGGTTTTGTTACGAACACGCCCCAGGTCATTCTATACGGTAGTGCCTATAAGTTTGTGTAAACTTCCTCATAGTCGGTGAAGTAAAATATACTGACAACAGGAGGTTTTAACAATGGCCAAAAGGACAAGCCCAC